>PLWR01000153.1 GCA_003165615.1 Acidobacteriota bacterium
TCACTTAGACTGTGCACAATGCGACCCCCTCACCCACCGCCTTGCGGTCCCCCCTCTCCCCCAAGGGGGCGAGGGAAGAAGAATTTCCAGCTTAAGTTCTGAAACCGCTTAAGTGAACAGCATTGCTGCTAAGGGCAGTGGGCTGTAGGCCGTGGGCGGTTGGCAGTGGGCACGAGTCTCGACAAGATTGAAAGGGTACACCCGCGGGGACGGCCATAGGCCGAACGGAATTCTGCCCTGGTCCCGGTCTGACTGGGACTCGCACTCTGCACCACGTCCTCCCACGTCACGCGAATCCCAACACATCCCTTCAGGAAATCGCCCCGGCTCGCCGTGGCGCCAGCCCAAGGTGCGATTCAGGGGTGGAAGGGCGTTTATCGGGGAGTTTGAGTGCACGGGGCACGTCCATGGCTTGGCGTCTAACCAAGCAGGTGGATCGTTTAGAGTTCGCGGCGCGGCGTAGCTGAAAGTCTGCGCGCTTTGGCCTGGACCTGGACCAAGATTTTGGTTGCGACGTCGCCGCGCAGTACTACCCGGTTTTGGAGGATGGAAGGCAAAGTCGCGCTAGTAACCAGGAATCTCCAGGCGCAATCCCGTGATGGCGCTGAAATGTTTGCGGTTTTTGGTCACCAAGGTAAGCCCCTCTTCCATGGCGGTGGCTGCGATGAGGGAATCAAAAACGTGCAGGCCGTGGGATTTTGCGTAAAGTTTGAGGAGTTGGTATGCCCGCTTTCCGGTGGAGTCCCGAAGGGGCGCAATCAAATATGCTGATAGAAAAGCATCGATGTGGGCCAGTTCCCGCAGATCCCGCGCGCCGACAATGAGTTCCAGCGCAGAGACCTGTGAGATCGCCCACCCGTCGGTGAGCGCGTCCACGTATTCGCGTGCCCCTTGTTTGCCGCGCGATATGTCAATCAGAACATCGCTGTCTATCAAGTAAGGCATGGAAAGTTGGAAAGAAGCTTTCAGCCCCGAAGATTACGACGGAGATTGCTGATGTATTCCACGCTGTCGCCGATGTCCGTCCGGTCCTTCCACATGCCGTAGAAGGCGAAATCTCCAACCGACTGCGCTTTGCTCTCGGGACGGCCGGCGTCGGAGGGCACGCGGACCTCAACTATCGTCCCTTCGATGATGCGCACGTTCTCCAAGGGCTTGAAGACACCATCCTCATATTTTGCCGTGATCGTCATGGATTCGTCTCTGGAACCCCTGGGCCAAGTGGGTTCTTGATAGCACAGGGCTTCCTTTCATCATTCTAGCACCAAACATGCTCGCCTTCAGGTTAATCGGGTGGTGGCGCAGTCCTACCAAATATCGCGCGACTTCGTGCTTGCCACTTGTCACCGTTCTTCCGACTTCGGACTCCGGACCTCGGACTCCGAACTGTGTTTGTTATCCCTCGTCACTGCTCTTCCGGGTTGGCCATGGTTTGAACCTCGGTAATGGCGATTGGGGGGAAATACTCGCATGAACGGAGAAAATTGTGAAGAGCGAATGGTGAAAGGTGAATTATGAATTCTGAATAGAAGATGTAGCGTCGGCTTCCAGCCGGCGGCGCCTGTCCGAATTAGACTTTGCCGAGTGTAGGTTGCCCGAATAAATGACAAACGCGACTGCTGATAACAAAGGGGAACCGTGGGTGCGCTGCCAAGAATCGTGACAATTCCCGCCACGATTATTGGCAATACCCTATGTTCTTGTCACCATTGCTGGCGAAAACCTACACATAAACTCCAATGGCCTTAGGTTGCCCGCCGCACCAAGCCACAGGAACTTGATGGATAAACGCTAGGCGACAAGGGGGGATCGACTTATGCGCCACCCGCAGCCTGAGGGGACGCCGCTGGCCGAGCCGGGCCGGAAGATGTGTGTTACTGTCCTCTGCGGATGGAGAGCATGGTGATATCGTCGGATTGGGGGGCGCCGGCGGTGAAAGCCAACAGTTCGCGGGTAAGGCGATCGATCATCTCCTGGCAACCGAGGGAAATGCTGTCGCGGAGGCTGGCGGCGAGGCGCTCGTCCGTGAATTGTTCGAACTTGGCGTTGTCGGCTTCGGGCACGCCATCCGTATAAAGGAAGAGTGCGTCGCCGGGCTCCATCTGCGCGCAACTGCCCGTGTACCCCATGTTGTCGAAGAGACCAAGGGGGATGCCCCCCGTCTCGGAAATGGTTTCCACGGCGCCGGAAGCGCGGAGCAGATAGGGCGGATTATGGCCGGCACTACAGTAACGGAACTCGCCGGTGCGTGTGTTCAGGATGCCGTAGAAGCAGGTGGCGAACAGATTGCCGACATTTTCGCGAACCAGGACCTGATTCACACTAAGGAGGCAGTCCTCGGGGCGCATGCCCTGAAGAGCCGTCGTCTTGATCTGGGTGCGCGTAACCGCCATGAAGAGAGCCGCCGGGATGCCTTTGCCCGAAACGTCGCCAATCACCACACCGAGGCGGTCCTCACCCAGGAGAAAAAAGTCGAAAAAGTCGCCGCCCACGGCCCTCGCCGAGGTCATTTGCGCGTGGACATCGAAGTCGTGACGATCCGGGAAGGGTGGGAAGGTGCGCGGAACCAGCAAGTGCTGGATGGTGCGCGCGGTGTCGAGTTCCTTCTGAAGGGCGGCAAGCTGCGCGCGGTCGCGAGCGGCGACCACCATTTCCGAGCAAAGAAGCGAGTTTTCGATCGCCGCGGCGGTTTGGAGAGCAATGGTATTGAGCAGCTTGAGATCGGCCGTGGAGTAGGGCACGCCGAGGGTATTGGCCAGGGCGATGACGCCCACGTTGCGCTGCTTGGCGCGGAGCGGAGCGCAAATCAGCGAGCGCAGGGAGCGTTCCGCCTCAAGGGCACGCGGATCGGTGGCGCAGTCGTTGACAATCTCGGCGATGCCGCGCTCGACGATGGAGGCAACGAATCGGGAGGAGGGAAGGAGCGGGGCAGCATGGCCATTGCCGGAGTCGCCAAAGGAAGCTACCGAACGGAGGGGGCCGCCGGGCTCTTCCATCACCAGGATGCTGCCGTGCGACGCGGCAATGAGCCGCCGGGCCTGATCGAGGGCGGACTGCCCCACGGCGGAAAGGTCCAGCAAAGCGGTCAGTTGTTCGGAGAGATGCTCAATCAAGTGCACCTCCCGGTAGAGGTGGAGGACTTCCCCGGCCAAGGCCCGGCGTTCCGACTCCCTGGCCGCGAGGTGCGTGAGCAGACTCGCGGTGGCAACGGCAGCGGCGGGGGGGCCGGTCACCCAACCCAGGGTCGAGTCTTCGAGGGTAACCGGGACGCGGGAAGGCCCCGTGGCGAGCGCGCCCACCAGCGGTTTTCCGCACGCGTCCACGATGCCCACATTACCACCCATGGCCTCCGCCAGTGCGGCGACTGCGGGTAAAGCCCCGGCCTTAGGGCCGAGCAGCGACTTGAGGGTCAGGGCGGCCATGGGCGTTCAGAGTCCCAACACGGAGCGAGCCTTTTCCAGCAGAGCGTCCGGATCAAAAGGTTTGGTCATGTAGAGGTCGGCGCCGGCATCCTGGCCGCGCTGGCGGTCGAATTCCTGACCTTTGGCGGTAAGCAGGATGATGTAGATGTGGCCAAGGCCGAGTTCCTTCTTCACGGCGTGGCAGACGTCGAAGCCGTTTTTCTTGGGCATCATCACGTCCAGGAAGACCAGGTTGGGCTGCGCCTCGCGGATGATCTCGAGCGCCTCTTCTCCATTCGCGGCGGAAAGCAGTTCCACGCCGTCGTCCTCGAGTTCCTCCAGGGTCTGCTGGATCAGCATGCGCAAATGCGGTTCGTCGTCGACGATGAGGATCTTCATTTTGTTCGTCACTGGTAGATTAGGAATAGAACGTTTTCCAGGCCTTTCTCGAACCGGAGAGAGCGGACACCCTGGTCACTGGAAAGCAGGGAGTTCAAAATGATGACGTCCGGTTTGCAGGATACGGCTTTGGACACAAGTTCCGAGCCGTTGGATTCCACCACCTGGTAGCCGCGAGCTTCGAGAACCTCGGTGAGGGTGCGCAGGGTGGGTGCGTCCTCGTCGACCACCATAACTTTCTTCCTGGACTTGCCTTGGTCCAGCAGGGCGCCCACTTCGCGGAAGAGCGACGCCGTATCGATGGGCTTGGTGAGGTAACGGTCCACCCCCAGGTGGAAGCCGCGTTCCTTATCCTCCACAATAGACAGGATGATGATGGGAATGTCCATGGTGGCGGGGTCGTTCTTGAGCACGGCGGCAACGTCGAAGCCATTCATCTCCGGCATCATCACGTCCAGGATGATCAGTCCGGGTGTCTCCTCGCGGACCAAAGCGAGGGCTTGGCGGCCGTTCTCGGCGAGGCGAACGACATAGCCCGCTTCGGTCAACTCCTGCTGGAGAAGTGAGCGTATGTTGGGGTCATCATCCACCACCAGGATGGACTTGGCCTGCGGCTGCTGGCTGGCGACCTTTTCGCCCAACTGGCGGATTAGCGATTTGATGTCGACGGCGCGCGGGACAGGCGCCACGCCGGCCCGTACCGGAAGGGTAAAGGAGAACGTGCTGCCCTTGCCGATTTCGCTTTCCACCCAGATCCGGCCCCCGTGATACTCGACGATTTCCTTACAAATGGGCAGGCCGAGGCCCGTGCCTTTGGGCCGGTCGGTAAGGGTATCGCCCACCTGCTTAAACTTCTCGAACACTTTGGCCTGGTCGTCGGGCGCGATGCCAATGCCCGAGTCCGTGACGCTGACCACAATCTCGCCGTTGCGGAGCCCCGCCGCGCAGGTGATGGAACCAGAGTCCGTGAATTTGACGGCGTTGGAAATGAGGTTGATCACCACCTGAATGAGCCGGTCGCGATCACCCGTGACGGTGGGCAGGCCGGGTTCGACGTTCTGAACCAGAGTCAGTTTCCTGGCCCCAAATAGCGACGCGGTGGCCGCGACGGCCCGTTCGATCACCTCGGCGGCGGAGACCGTCTCCATGTTCCAGGTGAGTTTGCCGGCTTCGATCTTGGCCAGGTCGAGCACATCGTCGATGAGCTTGGTGAGGCGCTCGCCTTCGCTCACCACGACATTGAGATTGTCCGTCACCTGCCGCTTGGTTTGCTGGATTTTGCGGTCTTCCTCCGGGACCAGGGGGAAGATGCGTTCTTCCAGGCGGCGCCGGATGATCTTGGCGAAGCCCAGCACGGAAGTAAGCGGCGTGCGCAGCTCATGGCTGACGGTGGAGAGGAAGGAACTCTTGGCGGCGTCGGCTTGCTCGGCGGCGGCGCGGGCCTGGCGGGCGTCTTCGAAGAGGCGCGCATTGTAGATGGCGACTCCCACCGCGGACGCAACAGTGGACAAGAGGCGTTGGTCGGCTTCGGTGAAGCGGCCTTCCTGCTCGGTGGTCTGGACGCTGATGACGCCGATGGTTTCGCCGCCGGCCGGAATGGGAACGCCCAGGTATGAGGCGGCCTGGCGTCCGACGCGCGAGACTCCCATCCGGGCGCTGCTGCCGTCCACATCTTCGTTGATGAGCAGGGGCTGGCCAGTGCGGACGATCTGCGAGGTCAGTCCTTCGCCGAAAGGCATCGACTGGGAGTCTTCCCCGTAGGTGTAGGGGAAATTGAGCATCATGGTGGAGCGATCGAGCAGGGAGACGTAGGCAATGGGAGCATGAAAGAGGTCGCGCACCTGGTCGCCCACCAGTTGGATCAGGCGGTCCATATCGAGCTGGCTGGAGAGCGCCTGGGTGATGCGATTGATGGTGGCGAGTTCGGCCGCCTGCTCGCGGATTTCGTGCTCGCGTTCGTTGATGACGCGGTAGGCACCGGCGTTGTCGAGCGCGATGGTGGTGTAGGCGGCGAGGTTTTGCAGCAGGCTGAGGTGCTGCTCCGTGTAGGCATTTTTCTTGAAGCTTTGAACACTGAGCACGCCGAGAATGCGGTCCTGCGCAATGAGGGGCAGGTAGATCATCGAGGCGGGCGGCTGGGCGGCGCTGCCATCTTCCAGCAGGCGATCCCCGTGCTGGTAAGCGGGAATGTATTTCTGATATTCCGTCGCCACATCGTTGAGCAGAATCGGCTGGCGGTGGTCGAGACACCAGACGGCAAACTGATTTTTGTCGCGCGTGTCGCGGGTGTAAGGCGCATAGCGCTTACCGTTCTCAATGGCCAGGGTGTAATCGATGACGCTTTCCTGCGGGCGGTAGAGGCCCACGCCGAAGATGGTGGCATCCACGATCTGATTGACTCGCTCATAGAGCTTGAACAGGACGGTTTCGAGGTCGAGGGAAGCGGTAATTTCCTTGCCGATCTCGCTGAGCAGCTCGACGTTCTTCTTGCGGTCGTTCTCCGCCTGGAGGGCCTGCGCCCGTGCGGCCGCCGTTTCGGCGCGTAGTTCCGCCTCGCGGAACCGGGATTTCTCGCGCTCGCGTAAAATCAGCCGGCGGCGCTGCAAGCGGTTGGCCGCGTACCCCACGGCGAGCAGCAACAGCACATACAGCGCGTACGCCCACCACGTCCGGTACCAGGGCGGGAGGATGATGAAGCTGTAGACGCCTTCCCGGCCGGTGACGCCGTCCACGTTGCGCGCCCGCACCTGGAATTGATAGGAACCGGGACCGAGGCCGCTGTAGTTGGCCTCCTTCTCCTGGGACCAGGCAGACCAGTCCTTTTCCGCGCCTTCCAACCGGTATTGATAGCTGGTTTCGCTTACGTCGCCATACGTGGGGGCGGCGAATTCGAAGCGCAGCGAGTTGCGGTTGTAGGGGAGACGGACGGTGGCGCCTGCGCCCACCGAGATTCCCCCGAAGACGATATCCTGGGAGCCGGAGCTGACGCCGCGCACCAGGGTGCAGAAAGACTGGTCTCCTGAGGCTTTCACACGCCGGTCAAAGCGGATCAATCCATCGTTGCCCGCAATCCAGAGGATGCCATCAGGCTCCGGCCGGATGGCGCTGCAATCGAAACGGGACAAGCGGCGGAAGGACTCCTCGTCGAACTTATAGCTTCCGTCCGGTTGGCGGTAAAACATGCCCTGGCGCTGGACGCTGGGGGATTCATTGATGGACCAGACGTCGCCGCTCGCGAGCTCAACAAAGTTGGCATACGCGTCGGAAGCGGGCACGGGGAGCCAAAAGCGATTGTCGGGGACGAGCCGGCGGGCAGCGTTATCCCAGCGCAGGATGTTCTGGGCAGGAACGGGAATGACGAAGACCTGTCCGCCGGCGTAGACGACGGAATTTCCGAGTTTCCCCAACCCGTCCTTCCCGGTAAAGCGCTGCAAGACTTTTGCATCCCGCATGCCGGTGGAGGGGACTTCCACGCGCAGAATACTGCCATTACTGGTTCCGACCCAAAGCGTGCCGTCAGACCCTTCGGCCAGATTCTGCCCCCCCTCATTGAAATTGGAAAGACTGCCCTCGTCAATCCATTTGCCGCCTTCCCAGCGGATCGAGGACAGTGAGTACGTGCCCCCGACAAACACCCGGTTGGGAGATTTCCGGGACGGCAATAGAAAGTAAGCTCCCAGGGTGGGACCTTCGAGCCCGGGAACCGCTGCGGAGACGGTATCGCCATCGATCTTCATGATGCCATTGCTGGTCCCAACCAGCAGTTGGTCAGGACTCTTACCGGTCGGATCGCGGAAGGGAGACAGGAAAAAGGCTTGCGAGAAAGAAGAAGTGGGGATCGGCTGAAGCGAGGATATGCCGGTCTTGCCGTTGGGAGCGAGGCGGAAGAGCGGCGTGCCGCTGGCCGCGTCGCTAACGTAAAGGGTACCTTTAAAGCGAGCAACTCCGTCGGCGGTTTCCCGGGAGAAGATGGAGATGGGGGAGTTAACTTCGACGCGGGTGATGCCTCTGCCCAGTCCCAGCCATAGCGCTCCCTCGCGATCGGGGTAGGCGAAAAACACGCTGTTATTTTGCAGTCCGTCATCCTTGTTAATGATGCGGCGAAGGCGGCCGTCGTGTTCGAGGATCACGGCGCCGCCACGCAGGGTATTGACGCAGATGCCGCCGTCGGGAAGCAAGGCCGAGGTGTACGTTTGGTTATTCTGGATGTATTTGTCCGCTGCGGTCGGAAACGGGGTCACTTTCTTGCCATCATAAAGGGTGAGCGTTTCGCCCCACGCTGAGACCACCATGCGCTGCTCATCGTAAGGATGCAGAAAGAGCTTGCGGGAATTCTTGTAGGCCTCGCCGCCGGGAAGAGGCCGCAATTCATCGCCCACAATTTCCTCGAGGCCAATGCCGGTTTGGGAGGTGTAGATGCGGCCGCCCACTTCCGCCAGCGCATGGAAGCGGGTTTGGGTTGCCCAGGCGTGCAGGCGCCGGCCATCCCAGCGGAACAGACGCTCGTAGGCTCGAAAGAAGTTCCCCTGCGGGGTAATCAGAACCTGCCAGACATCGTTGAAGTTGCGCTGCTCGGGCGGGACCTTCTCCAGCAGCGACTTGTATTGCAGGGTTCCGTGGGCGTCGGGCTCAAGGTAGCCGAAGTCCCCAACCGCGCCCACCCAGATCTTCCCCTGGTCGTCCAGGGTGAGGGAACGGACGGTGGCCGAGGGGATGGATATTTTTCGCCAGGCGACGCCGTCGTATTCCAGAACCACATTGCTGGCGCCGAAGTAGAGGACGCCGCGACGATCCTGAAGAATGCACCAGATATTGGGGTCGAGGGAGCCGTAATCCCGGGGACTGTAATTGCGCAAAACGGGCATGCCGACTTCGGCCGGCGTTTGGGCAGGACAAAAAGGCGGAAGGATCAGCGCAAGGAGAGCAAGCAGAAGGGGCCAGCGTTTAATTCCGGGCATTTGGAATCCCCAGGAACTCCCGGTCTTTAGGTGACAATACGTCCCTTTTTGCCGAAATGCAGGGAGGGCGTATCGCGCCTGTAGTTTGGACTTGAGTGTGCAACAGCAGGGAAATGCCAAGTATCCACTATCCACTTACTTACTTCCTGCCGGCCGGTAATATACACGTGACCTCCCCTGAATGCAAGGTCCAGTCGGATTTTGTCCAGTCGGATTTTGAGGGCTTTGTGGCGATAGCATGTCATCTGTCCGGTTCAATTAGTGCGTGATCTTTCCACTGGCGGCGGGTAGGGTTGATGCAGCGATTGTAGCAGTTCGCCCCCGTCTCGGGTATACGGGGAAAGAGGGGTTCGGACAAGACCGATCCGATGGTCGGTTGGCACGGGTGTTGGCCCCACTACTGTTCACGCAAGGGGTTGGAGGAAATTATTCATCTTGTTCCGGAGAAACCCCCTCGCCTGCCACCTTGCGATGGGTGAGGGGGGCAAGCGTTTCGGTCCTGCCCCCATCGATCATGGGACGCCACAAGGCGTTGCCGTTTCGCCGCTCAGGCGGTAATCGAAAGGCCACTGGACGTGGACCCTGCCGATCCGCTCGAGTTGGTGTTGCCTTGGATAAGCTGCTGCAACGAACTGAAGTCTGACTGGGCATTCGACAGATTGCCAGATTGCAAATCCTGGCCCAACTGTTCGAAGAGTTGGGAAGCCTGACTCTGCTGCCCTCCGCCCGAGTTGTGATGATGAGAATGGTGCATCTGTAAAGCCTGGCTTTGGAAATCCTGCTGAATGGTTGAATAGCTCTGCTGGGCAGCCGAGAGATTTCCCGACTGAAGAGCTTGCGAGAGTTGACTGAAGGCCTGGGCAATCGGGCTACTGCTTTGCGAAGTGGAAGCAGACGTGGAGCTGGTTTGCTGCAGATCATTCTGCAGCGTCACAAAATCGGACTGCGCCGCAGAAATATTGCCAGAAGTCAGATCCGTGCCGAGCTGCTTGAACTCCTGCTGGAATTGCTGCAACTGACTGGACATACTGCTGGTAATGCCGGATGTGGACATCCTGTTTTCCTCCTGAACAAAGCATCTTGCTAAGAACTCTATCGACGCTTTGTAGCGGAACTTTAGCCGCGCTTAAATCGGATATAAGCTTCACCGGTGAAGGTGCAAGTACGGTGCCAATTTCATGCGAGATCAGGGTGGCGCCAATCTTTCACATTCGGCGAGACTTCGATAGCGGGCTTGAGGATGCAGCGCCGCAGTTGCTCCGGCAATTGGGCAACAAATACCGAAGGCAAACCCGGTAAGCCTTGCCGGGTTGCGCGGATCGGACAAGACCGCTCCGAGGTTATTTTGGCAGGACGTGAGGCGAAACCTGATCTACAGGGCTTCGTTTCCGCCCGCTTCATCAATGGCTAGCCAGCAATTGAGGGGCAATGTAGCGCCCCGACCTGTCGGGGCATATGCCGGCAGGATGCCGGCGCTACAGTCGAAGCGTTGTGCAAGCATTTCGTGGACACCGCACCAATGATGTTGTTCCCAAGATGGAACAAGGCGGAGGCCCGTCCGCTTAAAATGGGGCACCCCCTTTTCGGCTGGCGATGCTCCCCCTCAACCAATTGATTACAAAGTGCTTCGCAAAAATAACCGGCAACCCGCTTGCGTTTTTGCAACATTTCGTTAACAATACCCTGCTCTAAAGTACTCGCCGAGGATACACCGTGCAACTGATCCCACGTGATGAGAAGTTCTACGCCCTGTTTAACGAACAAGCTGCAAATATTCACAAAGCTGCCAAAATGCTTGTCTCCCTATTTGAGAACTACCAGGAGGTCGAAAAGCAGGTTTCGGAGATCAAATTCCTGGAGCACAAGGGCGACCAGCTTACCCACGCCCTGATGAAGAAGCTGAACCTGACGTTCATTACCCCGTTCGACCGGGAGGATATCCACGCGCTGGGCTCGGCGCTGGATGACGTTCTCGACCTCATCGATGCGGCTGCCAGCCGATTTATCACTTACAAAATCAAGAAAGTAACGCCGGGGGCGCAGCAACTTGCCAAGGTGATCCTGCACGGAACCGAGATCATTGTGAACGCCGTGGCGCAATTGAACCATCCCCAGAACATGTTGGAATATTGCGAGCAGCTCACCCTGCTGGAAGAGGAAGCTGACCGCATCAAAGGCGAATGCATTGCCCGCCTGTTTGAAGATTCCACCGATCCCTTCGAGGTGATCAAGTGGAAGGAAATCTACGAGGTTCTGGAAGCCTCCACGGATAAGGAGGAAGACGTCGCGGACGTTCTTGAATCCGTGGTATTGAAGGCGGCCTGACGTCAAAACCAGTGACATGTGACGAGTGACAGGTGACAAGCCTGCTCGTCACTCGTCACTTGTCACTCGTCACTCGTTACCAGCTCAAATGACCCCAACTTTTACCTTTGCCCTCGTCATCGTAGTTGTGGCCCTCGGCTTCGATTTTCTCAACGGCTTCCACGATGCCGCCAATTCCATTGCCACGGTCGTTTCCACGCGGGTGCTGACGCCGCGGGTGGCCGTTCTCTGGGCAGCGTTCTTCAATTTTGTTGCCGCTTTCACTTTCGGAACCGCCGTTGCCCGGACCATGGGCCAGGGAATGATCCGGCTGGACGCAGTCAATCTCTACGTGATTCTGTCCGGCCTGTTGGGCGCCATCTTCTGGGATATCCTGACCTGGTACTATGGGTTACCCGTCAGTTCTTCCCACGCCCTGATGGGGGGGTATGCGGGAGCGGCGATTGCCAAAGGCGGGTGGGGCGTCATCCTTTTGGCCGGATGGACCAAGGTGCTGATTTTCATCATCCTCTCACCGGCCATAGGATTTGTACTCGGCGGTTCACTGATGCTCGCGATCTATTGGATCTTTCAATCCTGGTCACCCCAGCGCGTGGACAAGTACTTCCGTAAGCTGCAACTCGTCTCCGCCGCCGCCTACAGTTTTGGCCACGGAACCAACGACGCGCNNCCATGGGCATCATCGCCGGAACCCTTTTTACTGCCGGAGTTCTTAAGAAGTTTTACATTCCCTATTGGGTGGTCATTATGGCCTACGCCGCCATCAGTTTGGGCACCATGTCAGGCGGTTGGCGCATCGTTAAGACCATGGGCATGAAGATTACGCGCCTGAAGCCGGTGGGCGGGTTCTGCGCGGAAA
>PLWR01000727.1:0-3618 GCA_003165615.1 Acidobacteriota bacterium
CTCAGTAATGCAACTAAGCACTAGCCGGTCAGGACGTAACGAGCGGTTGCACAACGCCGGGCCGCTGGCGGGAGAAAGGGTTGGGATGGTGGTCCCGTCAAGACCTGAACTTGGGACGGGCGAATGGCGAGTCGAGATGAGGAAGAGTATCGAGATTAAAGACGCCGTCGAAAGGTAAACTGAACCCCACCCCGAATATAAGATGCGCCGGCGTCCCAGGGCAATCCGACCTGGGAATGGGCGCCCCCCGTTTGATAGGTTATGTCCTTTTTGTCCGATGCAACTCCCCTCAGGGCGGCGGGCAGGTCCCGGCAAAGTCGACGCAGCTTNNTTCACCTACGGCTAATGATCTTGTTCCTCTCGGGGAACGTCGTGGACTTTGACGGAGCCCCGGGGCGGCGGGCAGGTCCCCGCAGTAGCTGGCGGCTGTCGACGCGCGTGGAACGCCGTGCAGGAGAGACAAAGTATCGACCCGAGGCCCGAAAAGCGACATGTTGACTCCCTGCCGGCTCCAGACAGTAGCCAGCATTCTTGGGCATCTTTGGGTTATCCACAATGCGCCGGTCCCAAAAGCCCAATTTGGACAATTATGGGTTTATCACGCCATTTCACGAATCGGGCATAGCGCCAGATGGCGGCGCGCCATCAAAGTCGGTACAGATTCCGCCGCCGCTACGATACGGGCAGCGCAACGACGGCAGCGCGCAAATCACCGCAGGAATTGATCACATGCCCGGCGAAATCACCCGTGCAATCAGGCGCGGCCCGCGGAGTAGGAAGATCCCGGCCAGGAACGCTTGGCCGCATTCGCCGCGTTCAGAACCTCCAGGATCTTCGCTCCGTATTTTTGAACCCGCCACTCACCAAGTCCCCGGACATTCTTCAGATCATCCACAGCCCTTGCCGGCATTCGAACAATGTCTTCCAGCCATTTGTTCTGCGCCACCATGTAGAGCGGGACGCCTTCCTGCGCAGCCTGATCAGCCCGCCACTTTTTCAGGGCAACTATCCATTTAACCTGCTCTCCGGTCAGGGGAACACCGGAATCCAGCGGAGCTCCGGGGCTGGCCGGAGCTTTCTGCATTACCTCCGCCTCACCCTCATAGAAGAACAGGACAGACCAGATGGGACCTTCCGGCTGATTGGCGAGAGAGGCAAAAACGCGCTTCACATTTGTGGCACCGAGAAAATCGTTCAACTTCCGCTCCCTGTCGAGTGCAGTTTCGGACTCAAGGGGAACACTGAATATTTTGCACTGCATGGCGCCTCCTGGAATCAAACGAATTTGCAATTACAGTCGTATCATCGGCAAATGGGGAGGGGAAGATGAGGGAATTCTCATGCGCGGGTGGCGCATACATGAAAGGCAATGTATGGTGTGCCAGGGAAAGCCTGGCTGATCTTGTAAGCTCAAAGGAGCTTACCTTGTAAATGCCCATTCAACAAGTAGCCGAGCCCGCGTGGGGCGGAGNNTATGCAAACTGAGAGCGGCCAAGCTATAGCGGCGAGTTTACGCCACCATCTCTCGATGCCACCGTGGCGTAAAGTGGCGGCATAAATCCGCCGTTATAATTGCTTGAGGCGGCGCTGGCTCGACCGTCAGTCGGCCCTGCATTTTCCAGCAGTGCTTGAGGCTAAATCAATAGAAATGGTTGGTGGGCCCACCAGGACTNNCCAACTGAGCTATGGGCCCGTACTTGTGTGTTCTTTAACTTAGAGACAGACCGCCGCTTTACCATTGCCCATTCCTTGCCCACGGCCCTCTCCAATTTCTTCATCGCCACCTTAGTTTCGGTACGATCGACGATGATGTAATGCGTCTCGGTTGTGGAGACATCGGCGTGCCGCAGGATCTCCTGGATGACCTTGGGCGGCACCCCAAGGCGATAGAGGTTCGTACCGAGACCTCTGCGAAAACCATGCCAGCCTTTCCATCCGCCGTCGAGCTTGGGGCTCAGAACGCGACGCGAGAGATTGTCGAGGTTCAGAGGAGCGCCGCGGCGATCGCCTGCGAAGATATAGCCGTCGCCGGGATGGCGCGTTCGATGCTGATCGAGCGCGTGCCGGAGAATGGGGATGACGGGCACGGGGTTCTCGCCGCTCTCTTCGGTCTTGGTCGGCCCAATGTGCGTGCGCCACACATTGCGGACCACGCGGATTTCGTCGCCGGTGTAATCCTCCCAGCGAAGACCGCGAATCTCGGACGCGCGAAGGCCTGTGAAGGCTGCAACCGCAACTACCGTCTGCGCGGGTTCCTCTAGCTTGGCGAAGATCGCGTGAATGTCTTGGAGCTTGTAGGCGCTGCGCACAGGCTTAAAGCACCGCCCCTCCGCCTTGACGCCCTGCATCGGGTTAGCTCCGCGCAGTACGTCTTCCTGCCTTGCATACGTGAAAACGGCCGACAAGAAAGCCTTCACACGCAACAGCGATTGGTGCGAGAGTCCGGGCGTCTTTTCAGCCATCGCATCGAACAAGTGCTGCGCGTCCTTGGTATGGAAGTTGCGCATACGGATCGCGCCCACGCTCGTCTCGATGTGGTTCTTGAAAATGTCGCGATAACCCTTGAGGGTGCTCGGGCGCAGTTTCTTCTCGCGGCCGGGAAGGTAGCGCTTTTCGACAAATTCGGCGAGCGTCAGCGAGCTTTCGGGCTGTGCGGCCCCGCTATTGACGGGGAAGAGGATTTCATCGACGAGCGGGAGCACATCCCTTTTTGACCTGTAGTCGTCGCAATAGCGGGCAAGACGTTCGCAGACGCGGCGGCGCACGATCCGGCCTTCCTTGAGTTCGTATTGGTGGTACCTAACGTACCAGCTTCCGTTTCGGCAGAAGGCTTGTCCTCGCTGCATTGGTTTCCTGGTCTACCCCCGCAGTAAGCCAGTTTACCACAGCATTCCAATCGAATGTAACGGCCAAGGCCCAAGCATGGCATCGGATTCCAGCAGCGGGCGCGGGTCTTTTCATAGACCATCGACCCAGGATTCAGGAACCTTGAGGCGTGCGGCGCCTTCGTCAGGTGTGAGTAGGTATTCGGATCTGAGGAGAGGGCTAATGTCGAGAGAGTGAAGCTTTACTTTGTAGGTAATGTCGGTAAGATCATACTGGCTGTCAGGGGACTGCCGAGAAGATTGTGGGTATTGCCGCTATCCACAGGTCAGCGACTATAAGACGGAGGCGAGCCGCGCCCCTTTACCTCTTACGGTTGATCTGGCCGAAACTCTCCTGAAGCACCGTGCCGCCAGCCTTTACAACGCGGACGGTGACTACATCTTCGCGGGTCCATCTGGGCGCCCGCCCTGGCCAGATGGCATACTGCCCGATCATTTCAAGCCAGCAGCTCTTTGGGCTGGTATCGGGAAGATCGGCTGGCACACTTTTCGCAGGACGTACGCCACCCTACTGCATGGCCTGGGGACGAGCATCGCGGTTCAGAAAAAACTTCTCAGGCACGCGGACGTGCGGACGACCATGAACATTTACACTCAAGGAATTCCCGCCGACAAGCGGGAAGCGGCAGACAAGTTGTCCGCTGTTCTCAATCAGCGTTAACTTGCACATTCTTGCTTTTTTGAGGTGCTCCGAAATGGTGCTAAGTGCTTTAGAAAGATGGTCGGGGCGCCC
>PLWR01000727.1:3639-23882 GCA_003165615.1 Acidobacteriota bacterium
AGGCTGCGCTACGTCCCGTCACCACCGATTGCGCCCGTACAGGGGATTCCTTACCGCATGGCGCAATCCTTCACGCTAGCACTTCCGCGAAAGCATTGTCAATACAGTCTGCAACTCCTGCCGGATGGCCTTGAGTTCCTTGACATCCAGGGGAGCGCGGAACAAGTTCGTCTGCTCCGCGGCATTCTTGCCGTCGCTCGCCAAATAGCGGCGCGCACCTTCAATGGTGAATCCCTTTTCGTAAAGGAGCCGGCGGATTTGGAAGATCAGTTCCACATCCTTGCGGCGGTAGAGCCGGTGTCCTGAGTTTCCTTTCACCGGCCGCAGCGCGGAGAATTCCGTCTCCCAATAGCGCAGGACGAAAGCCTTGGTGCGGGTCAACTCACTGACCTCGCCGATGCGAAAATACAGCTTGTCCGGAATCGCCACGTCCATGGGGGAAACCGGGATCAATCGTGCTGCGCGACCTCGAGACATAATCCTCAGATTACGCAGATTTCTCCGATTAGGCAAGGCAAAGACAATTAGAAAGTCCGAGGTTGAAGGCCGCATGAGGAAGGGGAGCGCTGGAAATGAACGCTCTCCATTTTTCCGATTACCTGAAACGCCAGACCTTGCGATATACTTTGCCACTTCCAGGATGCTCGACCTCATGGGTTCGAAACCACCGCTGGGCTCCAACCGGATTCAGGGTGGAATAGCCTTAAGTCAATCATGTTCTTCGCGAAGGGAGATCGCAGCTTATGAAGCAGTTAATTATCGGCATCGATGTGGGGGGCACCAAAGTGGCCGGAGGGCTGGTTAATCGAAAGGGGCGGCTGCTGCAATCGCAGGTGGTCCCCACGCACGCAGACAAGGGATTCAGCAAAAGTTATGCGCAGATCGCTCACCTGATCGGGCGCCTGCTGCGGGCGGCGGGCGGCAAGGACAATGTGGGCGGCATCGGCATTTGCGCGCCCGGCCCGCTCAATCCCAAAACGGGGGTGGTGCTCAATCCGCCCAATTTGCCCGGCTGGCGGAACATCGAGTTGACGAAGATGGTGGAGAAGCAATTCGGCTTGCCCGCCATTTTGGAAAATGACGCCAACGCCGCGGGATTGGCGGAAGTCCTGTTCGGCGCCGCCGTGGGTTACAAAGATGTGTTCTATGTCACTGTCAGCACCGGCATCGGAACCGGAGTCATCATCAATGGGAAAATCTACCACGGCAAGAACGGTATCGGCGGCGAGGGTGGGCATGTTTCCGTTGACTATCGCAGCCCCTACCACTGCGGCTGCGGAACCTATGGCTGCATTGAAGCGCTGGCAGCGGGCCCGGCCATGGCGCGGCGCGCGCGCGTGATGCTGGAGCAGGAACATAACCTCCCCAGCGTCCTGCGCGACCTGACCCATGGCCATGCGGAGGAGATTTCCCCGCAGATGATTCAGGAAGCGGCACGCAAGGGCGACCGCGTGGCGAAGACCGTTCTCGATGAGACGGGCTTCTACCTGGGCATCTGGCTGGCCGGCATGATCAGCCTCCTGGATCCTGACGCCATCGTGATCGGCGGCGGTGTTTCACATATTGGCAAGCCCTTGTTTGATAAGATCAGGGCAACTATACCCAGCCACACCATCAACGGCTTCGCGGCACAGACGCCCGTGCTGCCCGCCAAACTGCGCTCCAACGTGGGCATTTACGGCGCGGCGTCAGTGTTCCTGCCCGCCGGCGAAGAGGCGGAGAGCTGATGATTAGATGAGCCAGGATTTAAAGACAGGAATTCTACTTTTTGCCCACGGCAGCCCGGTGGAGGAAGCCAACCGCGGTGTGCATGAATTAGCCGAAAAGATTGCGGCGTCGGGGCCTTACCGTTACGTGCACGCCGCATTTCTGGATGGCGGGCAGCCTGACCTTCTTGCCGGAGTCATGCAAGCGGCCGAGTCCGGGCTCGAACGCCTCATCATCATTCCCTATTTCCTCACCGTCGGGCTTCATCTGCGCCGCGATTTGCCCAAGCTCGTCGCTGCCGCGCAGGAAAAACATCCCAACTTTGAAATTGCCGTCGGGCAATCGCTGGAAGGCCACCCCTTGATGCCCTCGCTCATCCTCGGCCGCGTGCAAGAGGTTCTCCAAGATTAGACCCAATTCTTTTCATTTGGGCTGATTATGCCTCATCGACCCCCTCACCCCCACCACCAGCAGAACGTGGGGCCCCCTCCGCCTTGCGGTCCCCCTCTCCCCCAAAGGGGCGAGGGAAAAAGAATTGCTAGGCAAAGAAAAGCCGCGGACCAGAACAGGTCTGCTACTCTTCTGGGACTTTGCCGGGGCGACCCGGTCGGAAAGGTGGGTGAAAACGATCCGGCCCGTGCCTTGCGACACGGGCCGGATTCTTGTTGCTCAGAGCGGAGGGTTAGAACGTAAATTTCAAGCCGAACTCCAAGACGCGCGGGCCGCCTTGGCCGTACACGCCGGAGCCCAATGTCACATGGGTGCTACGCTGGCCGTAAGTGGTGCTGTTGGCGTATCCATTAGAAACAGAGGGGCCCGCCGCCTGAAGGATGCCGCTTAGAATGTTGTTACCTTGATCGAAGTTCTGCGAGTTCGTGACGTTGTAGAAGGTGATGCTGGGTTGTAGGGTGATCGACTCATGGATCTTAGCAATGTAAGTCAGGCCCAGATCAGCGTAAAACAATCCCCCCATTCCCACCTGTCCGGCAGGCGCGTTGGCCAACTCCGGAGCAACCGCACCCAGATTTTGCAATTGACCCTGGGTGAATAAACCGGCGGTAACCAGGGCTTGACCGGCGGGGGTAAGCTGCCCAGCGTATTTGGTATTGTAAGCGTTAATGTAGCTATTGATGTTGCTCGGGTTGATGCTGCGCCCAAAGGATCCGACGTTGGTACCGGGCAAAACGTCTCCGACGGTACCGTCTCCGGTCAAATCGGACCGAAAGATTTCGCCGGTGCTGGCTACACGTTCCGGTCCCGGAGACACCGTCAGGGTTTGGGGCAACGAACTGTCAGCGTGCAGGATCAGGCTTAACTGGAAGCCGTGAGCAAAATTGAACACGCCCCCCGCCGAGAACTGGTTGGTGCGATCCAGGGAGCTCGGCCCGATGTAGTGATTGTAATTATCAAAGTCGGTAAGCCCGGCGCCAAAGTCCTGGTCCGTTTCCATCGAATTGAAGCGCGAGAGGGAGTACGAAACCTGGAGATTCAGGCCGTTTACGCCCGGCATGGGCTTCTTCACTTGCTGTTTCAATGAGACATCCAGGCCGTTGTAGATCGAGTGTCCGATGGGCTGCATCATCTGGTTCTGGCCCACCGCGGGGTTGACGCCGGGGAAGGCGCAGTTGCAATTGGGAGCTCCATAAGCGAAGCTGGAGGCCCCGGAGTCGAGGCCGTTCCCCGCATAATCGTTGATCGATGCGCCCGCCCCAATGGCACAGTCGATCCCACCGGGTCCATCCGGGCATTCAAAAGATTCATTCGTAGTATTGATAGCATTCATCGCAGCATTCTTATCCAGATAGCGAGCGGCCCCCACGTGGTTGGTGTCATAAGAGACCAGGTAGTGGAGCCCCCGGTTCCGCAGGTAATCGACGCTCAGCACGGTTCCCGGCCGAAACTCGTGCTGGACTCCGAAATTGAGCTGGATGGAATACGGTGTACGAAAGTTCGGCGCGAATAAGTCCAGGCCATTGCCCTGGCCGTCGCTGAGAGTCGACCCGATGTAGCTGGGGTTAGCCGACGCACCAGCGGCCAAAGTTGCCGCCTGGTATGCTTGCTGCGCGGCAATGATTTGAGGGTAGGCGGTGCCGATCGGCTCTCCACAGAAGTCTCCGCAGGCACCTTCATACGACCAGAACAACCCCTTTTGCAAGCGCGCCGGGGCGTCAAACAGCACGTTGTTCCATACGGTGTTCTCGTAGTAGATTCCGCCTCCCGCGCGAATCACCGTCTTGCCATTCTTCCGGGGATCCCAAGCGATTCCGACCTGAGGGGCAAAGTTAAGATTGGGCTGGTGGACTTGATTGCCCAACCCCGCTCCGAACGCATTGATGGCAGGATTGGGACCCAGTTGTGAGTCGCTGCGGCCGGTATCGCGAATGTAGTGCAGTCCCAGGCTGATGTTCAGATTCGGCCGGATCTTCCAGTTGTCGCCAATGTACCAGGAGAAGCGCGTGTCAAACTGGCCGCCAGCGGGGTAGCCAAACATCGGAAGCGACGTATCATAGCCGATTCCATTTCCGAGGAAAGCTGCATCAACCGGATAATTAAGAGGGTTATTCTGATGCCCCGGAAATGCCGTTGATGCTGTCGCAAAGGCGATGTCGGCAGCAGAGAAACTGTCCCAGGCCGCGGGCGCAAGGGCCGCGAAGGAAGCGAAGCCGCCGCCATGGATGCGGTTGACCTCCGCCCCGTAGCGGATCACGTGTTTGCCGATGATGGTGCTGCCATCATATTTGAACTCGAGGTCGTGCTGCTGGGTGACCTGGGGTGCGAGGAAGTTCGTTCCCGAGCAGAAAGGGTCCGCGCCGGCGGTGAGACAGAAGGGATCACCGCCGATGGCAAGTTCGACTCCCGGCGCGGGATCGAAGATTCCCGATCCCGGCACCGCATCGCTGATGGCGTTGGCGAAGCGGAGGAATTCAAAGCGAAAGCTGTGGGTAAATTTTCCCGTGGTCAAATCAAAGCCGGCCAGGTGATCCTGCGTGTGGTCGCGGTTCAGGAAAGGCTGAAAAGTGTCGGGAATGTACGGGACCACATTACTGTTGATGTTGTAAGTGAAACGATAGAAAGCCTTGAGTTTGTCAGTCACCTGGTAGTCCAATCGGCCGAAAGCATCGTGCTCCTTGAAGGGCTGATTGATGGAACTGGAGAGCGCCGTGAAGGGGTCGCTGAGTTGGACCGGCGCCGCATAGTCCTGCCGCGAGCGCTCCCAATCGAGGAAGAAGAAGACTTTGTTTTTAATGATCGGTCCACCGACATTGCCCCCGAACTGCTCGCGGCGGAAGAAAAGGTCTTCCGGAGCGACGCGTGCGGCCAGATTGTGCCAGCGTCCGTTGTAAAACCCTTCGCCGTGGAAGGCGTTGGCGCCCGAGCGGGTGGAGATATTGACCGCGCCGGAGGAGGTCATGCCGCTCGACAAATCCAGCGTGGACTGCTCGATCTGAAATTCCTGAATGGCGCTGGCAGGAATATTCATCGTGGTTGTTCCCACGTTCTCGTCGCTGATGTCGCCACCGTCCACTTCAATGCGGGCGGTACGTCCATACCGGCCGCCGAAGGAGATGGAAGAGAAGCCGTTCTTGGTGGGGTCGAAAACGGCGCCATCCTGGATCTGCACTCCAGGCTCAAGCTGCGCCAATTGCAAGAAGTTGCGGCCATTGATGGGCAGGCTTTCGATCTGCGTGGTGGTGATAACGCCCTGCACGGTCGCCTGCTCCGTATTCACTTGGACCCCTGTCGCCTGGACCTCGACCGTGGTGGTCGTGGCGCCCACGTGCAGCGTCACGTTACCATTGGACGTGTTGTTCACCTCCACGGTCAGGCTGGTTACGGTGGCAGCGAAACCCGACGCTTCAACCCGCACGGTATATTCACCAGGGGTCAAGGGGCCCGAGTTGTAGAGCCCGGAAGAGTTCGTGGTCAGACCCATCTGGTGCCCTGTGGCTTTGTCGATAATGGAGACCTTCGCGCCCGGCACGATGGCGCCGGTCTCATCGGTGACCGTACCGATGATACTTCCACTGGAAATGCTCGATTGGGAGAAAGCCGGTTGCACCCCCACGCAAGCTGCAAACACCACGAATAGGATAAGGACTTGCCAGCGATCTCGGGTCCACTTCATCATTGTGTTCCCCCTTAGTATAGTATTTGTGACTAATAGTCCATTTCTAATCTATTGAAAAAGGTATATTTCATGCTTTCGCTTGCTCGGGACAAAACGGCAGTAAACCGAGGGCAATTGAGCGGCAAAGCGGAAGCATGACGTACCGGGCATGCGAATGCCAAGGCGAGATTCGGATCGGCCCACCATTCTCAATCCTTGACTGATGAGAAGTCCAATCAATTCTTCTTATGGGTGAGATTAAGTGGGCCGGCCGGCAATATGTCCGTTGCGTGAGAGCGTGAAGGCGCGACAGCTTGGAAACTGCCCATAAGACGAAGGCTCCGGCGACATGCGCTGAGTATGGAAATACACTCATCCGAGTCCGATCTCAGAAGGCTAAAGAATGCGCCAACAGCTTT
This sequence comes from Acidobacteriota bacterium, assembly GCA_003165615.1. The sequence continues at coordinate 9,874 of PLWR01000727.1, forward strand.
TGGTGGCATTGAGACGGCGAAAGCGCCCCACGACCGGTCCAGTGCACGGCAAATGCCATAGGTCCAATCCACTTTTTCATTAGAAAGTTATTAAAAATGAACATGATGCGTGAACGGTGCCGGACATGTACCGGGGCTCTACCAAATATCATATACACATTCCTGTAACAGACCGATTACCAAACTGTGGGAACGGACGATCGATGGCCCGGGTCCTCAGCACGAGTTTGGGAGGGTAGGGCTTTACAGGCTTGCAGGTTGAGTCGAAGGCGCTGTCATTCTGAGCATTGACAGCCTTTCGGCCGCCCATGATGGGCAGAAACTCGAAGAACAGCACCCAAGCCCATCTCCACTCAGGATGACAGTGTGAATCGAGGCTTGACGCACAAAAAGCAAGGGCGCCTGCGGATGCAGACGCCCTTGGATGCTGCCCAAATTTACGATTATCTAAAAGTCGAGGCGGGCCGCGAACTGGAACACGCGGGCGCCGCTCGACGAGTTGTTGGGAGCGATGTCACTCAGCGACTGCCCAAAGGAAGAGCTGTTAATATCTTCGGTCGGATTGGCAAAGTTCGGATGGTTGAAAATATTGAATCCGGAAGCTGTAATCTTTACGGCAAAGCGCTCGTTGATCTGGAACTTCTTGGCCAGCGACATGTCACACCCCACAAATTTCGGGCCGGTCATGGTGTTGCGCCCCAGGAAACCATCCGTCCAGGGGGCCGAGCCGGCCGGGACCGAAGCGCCAAACTCCCACTTCATGTTCGGGTCGATGTAGCCGTCTGCTGGGCTCAAACGGTGAGTTACGGCGGTCATGGGACTTCCATAACCAAAATACTCTCCCCGCTGGCTGACATAGCCATCCAGGTTCGCGTCCGACGCCGAATCAACGATGGAGAAGGGCTGGCCGCTCTGAATGCTGAAGGTGGCGTCATACGACCATCCTCCCAGCCCCTTGCGTCCCTTGAAGAAGGGCAGTTCCCAAACTCCGTAGGCAACCAGGCGGTGAGCCATATTGAAATCGGCGTTACCATACTCCAGATAGCGCCGGTACGGATCATCCACGGTACCACCTTCGCTCCCACCGTTAATGAACTGGCGGCCGTTAAAAACGTCGGACAGGTAGTCGAGAGCGTGCGAGTAGGTGTAATTGGTGTTGAACTGGAGCCCATGCGAAAAGCGCTTGGTGAGGGAGGTTTGCAGGGAGCTGTAGTTGGAGTTGAACCAATTGGCGCGGTCGTTGTCGCTGCCCACGCCGGGATTAATGCGTGAATGCGAAACCCCGCTGAGCTCCCGGCCGGCAAACGTGGTGACATCCACATAGCCCGGCAGCCGGTGGCCGAACGTCCCCACATAGGCCACATCAAACAGCCAGTTGGGGCCAAATTGGCGCTGGAGATCAATATTCACCTGTTCGTCGTATGCCGCCTTCATGTTCACGTCAATCTGCCGCGCGGAGGGCGTGGCTCCGTACGGGGCAAACTGAGCGATACTGATGGGGACGGAGTAAAAGCCCGGTGTGGAGAACGGACCCTGCACCGTCCCACTGTAAAAGTAACCGGCTTCAGCGAAAGCAAACAGCGGGCCATTGAAGCGCATGTTCTCAAAGATGTTGTTGTACATACGGTCATAGAAGATACCCCCGCCCAGGTGGAGAACGGTCTTCTGGTTCCCAAACAAATCCCATGCCAGGCCGAAACGCGGGGCGAAATTGTTGGCGTCCTTGTTCCAGACGTCGCTGTTCTTGATAATGAATTGGCCGCTGAACACCGACGCAGTGTAAGGATTGATGGGGTAATTGGGATTGTTGCTGACCAGGGGAGCGGTGGGCGACGTGTCCCCAGGGAAGCAGCGGAGGCTGCCTGCCGCATTGTTTCTGCACTGGTTAAAGCTGGATGAGCCGTCGTAAAGGTTGGAGTCGATGTTGGGCCGGAAGTTGTGCGGCACGCCAAAATAATCCCAGCGCAGGCCTATCGTTATGGTCAGATTCTTATTCGCCTTGATGGCGTCTTCCCCATAGAAGCCAAACTCATTGCCCCGATAGCCGCGATAGTATTCCGGGAAGGCGGGCGTGGGGGAAGAAGGATTCACTGAACCCTCACTCACATAAAACCCCCCCAGCCCATAGTAGTCACCCATCGCGCCGTCGGTGAGCAGGTCTTCCGTATCCCACATCAAATAATAGCCGTTGGACTCCGCCTCGAAAGCGGAGCCGTTGCGCGTCCGGCGGTATTCGCCGCCCGCCTTGATCGTATGCCGGCCATGGCTGAGGGAGAGATTGTCCAGCCACTGGAAAGTATTTTCGGTGAAGAACTGCGGCGAGTTGCCGCTGCTGCCGAAACCGGTCCAGAGGGCGTCCGCTGAGCCGATGCTCGGTACTTCGCAGTGCGCGCAGGGATATGGGGCGCTGCTGCGCAGATAGCTCATTCTGGCCTCATTGACGATGCTGGGCGAGATCGTGTGCGTCCAGGTGACTCCCGCGTTCTGCGCTCTGGCGTTGTTGAGGGTTGGAAAGCCGGGATTGGCGAAATCGCCACCGTTGCCCGTCGTGGTGTTCGGGTAATTGTCCATGTCGTAGCGGGCCGTGAACACATCCTTGCTGCTGATATTGTAATCGAACCGAACGTCCGGCCGGAGGCCATTGAGGCTGGTGCTTTCGATGTAGGTAAATTCACCGAACATCGGCACCGGGTATGAGAAGGGGGCGAAAAGGGGGCTGCTGCTTTGGCACGCGGCCGGCGCGGAGGCGGAAGGGGCCGATGGGCAGCTTACGTTGATGCCTTGGGTTGCCCTGGGCATCGGATATTTCGAATCGAGCTGCGAGAAGATGGGGCCCAGCGAGCAACCATAGTTCGAAGGACTCGAGCAATCCATGGGGGGATATCCATTGGCAGAGGTGAAGACATATTGGTTCATGTAATTTGCCAAGCCGCCACCTTGGACAAATTCCACAAACTGCTGGGTAACGCCCGTCCCCGTATAGGGCGAACCCGCACGGAGGCGTTGCGATTCAATGGCCCCAAAAATGAACATTTTATCTTTTTTGATGGGGCCGCCGATGGATCCGCCAAATTGGTTGCGGATCAACTGGTCGTGCAGGCCGGAGCGGGCCGAGAAAAAGTCATCGGCGGTGGTGGCGGAATTGCGATTGTATTCGAACAACGAGCCGTGGACTTGGTTAGTGCCGGACTTGGTGACCAGGTCCGTAATAAACCCACCCGAGCGGCCATACTCAGCGGAGAAATCGTTGGTGACCACGCGGAACTCCTGGACGGCGTCGGGGGAAACGCTTACCTCACCGCCGGGAATTTCTCCTGTCTCGCCCTTGCCGCGGCCGCCTTGGCCGTAGTCGTTGTTGTCGCTGCCATCGATCATAAAGTTGCCCATGCCGCCGCGCATGCCGTTGATGGACGCGCCGCGCGTCGACGCATTGAAATCGTTGGGCACCGAACCGGGCACCAGGTTCACAAAAATCGTGGCGTCACGAACTTCCAGGGGGAGGTTTTGGATGGTCGTTTGATTGACCAGGGAGGAGATTTCAGCGTTGGCGGTGTTCACCAACTGTACGCCTTCCGCTTCCACCGTCACCACGGTTCCGGTCTTCCCCAATTCCAGGGCGATATTATGCGTAACCGTTTGCCCGACGGTTACAATCAAACCATCCCACTCATATTCAGCAAAGCCCTTGGCGACAATCCTAAGGTTATAAGTGCCGACGGTAACAAATTCGAACCGAAAAATCCCCGCCGCGTTTGTTTGGTCAGTTTTTTGCACGCCCGTCTGGGTGTTGATGAGGGTCGTGGACGCGCCGGGAACCACAGCTCCCGTGGGATCGGTCACCGTCCCGGTCACGGCGCCCGTGCCGTGCTGTCCATAGGCAAAACTGGCGAGAAATAAACCCAAAACCCCTGCGAATAGGACTTGGCTGATTCTGGAACGAGTTCGCATACTACCTCCCAAGAAATTAGGCCTTCGAATATTTGCAAGCTTCGATGAAAAATTCAAACGGGTGCGCACGATCATGCGTTAACTGCCGCGCGCTGAAATGTGCAGGATTGGTTCCCAATGCTTTCTTCACCTTAACTTAGGATTCCAAGCTGGGTCCCGACTAGCCAACGCAAATGTCTCGCAAGCGTAGAGCCAAACTCGGCCAAATTGTAAGGGATTGATTTTAAATGAGAAGGTGCTATGTAAGAATTAGCAATGATATCGTAATATGGAAAATGGTAGCGCAAATCCGCATATTTGTACCCAGAATTTCGCAGTCATTTCATATTTTAACCTACTTCGATGCGGGCTTTAATGTCCATGCTTGCAGCTTGGCGAGCGACATCAGCTTCGGCGCATGGAAACCGTGGGGGAATATCACCCAATCCCAGAGGTCAGGTGAGTCATCGGCGACATAATCCGCAGCGGCCAGGCGGGCAGGCGCAAAAGTAAGGGTCTCGGGCAGTTGGGCTTTCTGCAAAAGGCTCTGGGCAGCTTGGGCGATGCCCACCAGGTAGCTCTCGGGAGGGACAGGTTGGCTGCCCAACCAGATGGCGCTGGGGATACGTCCGGTTTTGTCCAGATCGTCCTGAACATCCAGCACGGTGCGCGCTACCTGCCCCCAAGGCGCGGCCAATTTTGCGGTGAGCGGGTCAGGGGGCGAGGCCGGGCCGTAGGGGGTCCGCTCCAGCAGCAGCGGCTCCGTTCCATTCCGCCGGACCATTCCCGCCAGGAATTTGTTGATCACATAAAAAACCTCACTGGCGCTCAGATTAAAATTGTCACCCGTCTGAAACGATACCTCGGAATCCACTTGGCCGGCAATGGCGCCCACTTCCTGCGTCGCAAATGCATGCATTTGCGCACGGTCACGAAATCTTTCCGCGGCGCGGGAAGCCGAAAGGAACTGAACACGCGGGAATGACTTCAGGAAAAGGACCAGGCCTTCAAAATACTGGAAAGCCTTTTCCGTCTCCTCGGGCGTCTTCAGGGGAGGTGATTTCCACTGATCGGGCGGCGGATTCGCTCCGTCACGGAAATTCACGGCGCCCCAAGATTCCTTTTCCACAAATTCGCAGGGACGAAAGGATAGGCTGATGACACCGCCGGCCTTCCGCGAGGTCATGGAGAGGTAGGTGTCCTGGAATCGCGCTTTGGCCATGTCCAGATTGGACCAATTGTCGTCCGGGCGCAGTTGCTCGCCCTCCCGCGTATTGAAGATGTTGAGCAGGCCCCCATACCAGAAGGGGCGACCCCGCAATCCGACTTGTTTGCCTTCAGCAAGATAGACGCGCACGCCCCACTTTTGCAGCGCCGGGAAGGCTTGTGGCGCCCAAGACGCGCCCGGCTGTCCATAAGCTACTGGAGCCTTTCTGAAGACGTGAGCGACATCGTCAAATCCCGGATGCTCGCGGCGTGTGAATTCCTCCACGCCCGTTTGCCAGCCCAGGCTTGATTCATATTCGGCCACTGTGGGGTGCTGGCTGTGGGTATTCGAGTAATAGCCAATGTCATGCTGGGCAAGCGCGGTGATCACATCCTGACGCTGGCGCTGCTGGAGCACGCGGGCCTTTTCGCCCACCACCTTGAATGTCGCGGGGATTCCCTGCTGCGTCAGAAACACCGCAAGACGTTTGGCGGCATCGTCGCTTTGCGGCAGGATGTAATCTCCCGTGTCAAACCCAAGCAGGATGTAGACCTGCCCTTCCGTGGGCGCCTCCGGCTGGGGCCGCTCCTGACGGGAACCTCCCAGGTGGGGAATGTGAAACGGAGGCGGTGAAGGACTTTGCCCTGGACCCTGCCCCGGCACTTGCCCGGACGCCGCCGCGACCCCGGCGAGCAGAATCGCCGCCCACACTCGCACGAATATCATCGCCTTATTGTTGTTCATTGTCACAGTCGAGGATTATATCCGCAGACTACGCAGATTTCACGCTTTACAAAAGCCAAAGACAGTAATAAATCTGGCTCACAACAGGCTCAAACGGAAGCCGGGGATACCACAAAAGGTATAGGGACCATCCCCACCGGTTCCCCTGGGGCCTTGTCTTTCCCCTCTTCTTAATCTGTGAAATCTGCGTAATCTGTGGATTCACGCCGCAAAAGATTTCGGGAAATCGATGTCCGGGCTGGAGACCGCTTGTTGCAGCAATTTCTCGATGCGGGAGCGCCAGGCGCGCAGGACCTTTTCCCCGGACGCATGGTCATCCCGCAACTGCCAGTATTGCAAAGCCAGGGAGAGGCGTGATCCCGGGATCTTGACCACAAAATTGTCGCGCTCGATTTGCCATGCCGCTTGGGTATAGAGGGAGGAGAGCTGAAGGTAAGCGTTCGCGTAAAGTTGCAGGCGACCAAGGATTTCGGGGGCCAATTGATCCGCGGTGTCCGCCAGCGAATGGCCTTCTGCCACCATGAGCGCCACAGCTTCGTAAATGTTGGTATACTCGGTCAATGCCCCGCGCCGGAAGAACGCCAGAGGCGAGCTGAACTCAACGATCACTCCATGATCCCAAAGGCGGGCGAGCATCGCGGCTTCCAGGTAGGCAAGATCGACAAAGACCATGGCCTGCGTTTCACCCGCCGCAATGTCCTTGCCCCATGCGCCCATCCAGCCGCAATAATCAACGGGCATAGTCAAAGCGAATTCGCCGAGCCGATCGAGCGCCAATCGCACGCCCCGCGCCATACCCGGAACATGGTCCGACGCCATTCGGACTTCCGCCTCGACCAGATGCTTGTCCATTCCCTTCCGGCATGCAGCCGGAATGACGATGGCATGAACACCCGGCTCAATTTCTTGCCGGGTCACTCGCCGGGTGGAGTAACTCAAATCGAACAAGTCCAACCAATGCTGGCGAACCACCTGGCTGGGGGTATCAGGTAGGCGTGGCAGCTTCTTCGAGTTTGTGGTTTCTGTCATTTCGCCCCTGCTTCCTGCATGACAACGGCCATCCGGGAGGCCAGGCGCCTTGTATATCCATATTGGTTTCAGAAAGTTAGCTTTGCGGATGAAAAGCGTGAAAGGCAAGGTCAGCAAAATCGTGGGGCAAACTACGCAGCAGGGGGTTGTACTCGCCAGAGGGCGGAGCAATCCTTCAGCGCGCCAAAACAATACTCTGCATGATCTTGTCGAAGGTCGGAGCGTAAGATTCAAAAGCTCTGGCCGGAGCGATAAAAATGAAAGTCAACACGGAGTCGCCTTGGCGGACCGTCACCAAGTGGTCAGTTTCCCTTTGTCCCTCAATCGGGAAATCGTTCTGCAACAGGGTGCTGACGGCAGGGTTGCCGCGCAGGTTCAAGCCGCTTTGCTGCAAAATGTGCATTTGGGGATTCGACTGCCGCATCGACTCGATGAGTTCCTGGGTCGCATCCACCAGCCCCCAACTTCCCTGCTGGGGGACGTAGAGGCTGACCGCCGCGCCGTACGCCTGCGCCGTTTCCCCCTCCACGCCCGTCACCATTCCCCCGGGAGGAAACAGTAAGACCCCGTCCTCGGAACGCTGCACCTGCCAGTTGTCAGGATAGTCGAGGGTAAATTTCTTGCCATCGTAATGAACAAGGTTCGCGGAGGGCAGGGGGGGGGGCTGCTTTTTGGCGTCGATCTTTGGCGTGCCTCTCTGCTGGGGCGGGGGAGCGAGGGCGGCCAACTGTTGCTTGACCGCCGCGAATTCCGGATTGTCTGCATTCCTGCCCCGAGGCGGGCCCAACTGGGCAATTTCCGCGTCCACATCACTGATGCGATTCTCGGGATTGGGATGGTCCGAGAAAAATTGCAGCGTGCGCTGAGGATACTTACGGGCAATTATCTGGAAGAACTGCACCATGGCATGGGGATCATAATCAGCCTGGTATAGGATGTAAGTGCCCACCTCATCGGCCTGCGTTTCCGCGGTGCGCGAATTCTTCAGCAGCAGCGAATCCACGCCCAGACCCAGGCCCAATTGCGCCAGTTGACTGGTCAGGCTGTCGTTCTGGCCTAAAATGCTGGTCAGGATCGCCATGCCTCCCTGCGCCAGGACAGCCTGCGAGGCAATGTGGGTGCCGTGACGCATTACCACGTGGCCGGATTCGTGGGCAATCACCCCGGCGAGTTGGGCTTCATTTTCCGCCGCGTCAAACACCCCGCGGTTCACATAGATGTACCCGCCCGGCAAGGCAAACGCATTGATCTCCGCGCTGTTGACGATCCTGAACTGCCACGCATACTCCGCATGGTTGTTGGGTGCAAAAGCCACCAGCTTTTTCCCCAGGCTGTTGAGGTACTTCAGGGCCTCGGCGTCGTTCAATAAAGGCAATTGCCTGTCCACCTGGGCGGCGTTTTCCTTCCCCATTTCCACGTCTTCCTGGGGAGAGTAGAAGTTGTAGCCGGGCTTGAAATCGGGCTTGCTAACTCCCCCGGCAAGGCTTGGCCCGAGCGCCAGCCAGGCAAGAAGTATTGCCGGCGCGAGTTGTGTGCGTGCCTGCCCTGCCACCCGCAAGATCATGAAGATTACTTTCCTCTCTGACTACTTAATCGATGCGAATTATCCTAAATTTCCGAATCTCGATTCGAGTTCGGGGGCCAGACCTAACTCAAATTATAGCAACTCGAGGAATTCCTCCACGGTTGTGCCCGCGGCACGTATAAGGGCACGGAGCGTCCCGATGGAAAGCTCTTTGTGCTGGGGAATGGAAAGGTTGGCTTTGACGCCGGACTTGATAAGCACGAGATGGCTCCCGAGTTGCCCCGCAGGTTGCCATCCGGCTTTCTGAAATGCCTTCGCAGCTTCTTTGCCAGAAATGTTCGCAAGTTTGCCCACGTGCGTATTAACCTCTATACGTTGCCGCCAGGAACCGGCGGGAAGGCGGCAATATGCTGCCCTCTACCAATAGCCGGATAGTTCAAATTCTAGCTCATTGCCTCTTTCGCACAGGGTAATACTGGGAACGCTCGGCTTATATGGCAACTACAATCGGCTGGCTCTTTTGCTGGTCTTTGAGTGCGGAAACCGCCTTTTGATCCTCGGCCCAAAGCCAGGCAGTAATGGCCTCCTTGATATTGTCCAAGGCTTCTTTTTCGTCTTTGCCTTGTGAAACACACCCTGGCAGCGCCGGGCACTCCGTCACGAACCACCCGTCCTCCGCCTTCTCCATAGTGACATGAAAGATCATCTATTCGCCCTCTTCATCCATAGTGCCTCAATTGACGGGGGCTTATCAAGCAGATAGGCTTCGCCGGTAGTGCTTTCATTTGCGCGAAACGGGCGCTTCCAAGTGCGGTCATTCCCGCGAAGGCGGGAATCCATTCCTCCAGCCTTTGGAAATTCGCCGCCCACGGACTTCCCGCCTTCGCGGGAATGACCTATGTTTCGAAAGGGACCTGATTCCAAATGCCGCCACTACCGCCACCGCCCCTCATGCAGGGGAAAGAAACTTGAGCACCGCCTGGTTAAATTCCGCAGGCTTGGCCAGCATGGGAATGTGCCCGGTGCCGTCGATCACCATCAACTGCGAACCCTTAATGCCCTTGTTGAAATTCTCCCCCATGGCGAGAGGAATCAGCATATCATTACGCCCCCAGATAATCAGGGTGGGAACCTTCACCATCTCCAGCTTTTTGTCTTCAAACTCGCGGCCCGTGGCCATTTCCGCCACGCTGCTGGCCACCGTGTAGCTGTCGCCATTCTTCACGTGGCGCTCAAAGGAATTGGGCCCCAGGTCGGTGGTCGCCCATTCCTTATTCGCCGCCATCAGATCAAAAAACCAATGCGTGTTCAGCGGCGAAAGGGATTTCCATCCGCCCTTCGGCAGCTTCAAGGGAACGGCCGGGTGAAGTCCCGCGGCATCCACCAACACCAACTTCTCCACCATTTCCGGATGCCGGATGGCAAAATCCAGCGCCACCCATCCACCCAGCGAGTTCCCCACCAGACTCGCCTGGGGAATTTTTGCCGCTTCCATGAAACCGTGAAGATAATCCGCAAAATTGGCGACCGTGTAACGCATCACCGGCTTGTCGGACTTACCGTAGCCGATCTGGTCCAGCGCAATGACCCGGAAATTCCGGGAAAGCGCGTCGATGTTGGCGGCCCAGTGGCGCGAGTCCGCACCCAGGCCGTGAATGAGAATCACCACGCTTCCCTTCCCCGCCTCGTAATAAGCGATCTTGCGGCCGTGTACCAGTACGGTTTGCTGCGGAGGTAAGGACTGCACTGGCGTGGGCGGCGCCGGCGGTGCTGGCTGCACGGTTTCGGACTGCGGCGGCGGCGCGGGCTGCTCCGTTTGGCCCCACACTCCGAAACCAAGACTAAGCAGCAAGATCAGGCAGCCGAGACCCCTGCGTCCCACTTTCTGGAAAAGCAAGCGTCGTTCGGGTTCCATGGAAATATCCTTTCAGGGTAGATTATGAATATAGTATTACTTCAATAACCGTCATCTGTTGGCCGCAAAGCGCACAGTATTGCTGCCGGCGCGCCACGTGAACCGCCTCGGTCATGATGGTACTCACCCCTCGGCGCTGCGACACTCACGTGCGTCAAGGAAAGGAAGTAGTATACCGGAAATGACTAGGATCGCATGGAAGGCTACAAGTCACCAGCATCCTCCCTCACAACGCGAATGCATAGCAAGACCGGCATGTGGTCATCGCGCGGCAAGCAGCAAGTCTGATTTAAGAAAGGCAGCGGCAAGACATTTGTACTCAGCTATTTTCCCAGGTACTTTTCCGGCGCGGCATCGAACTTGGCCTTGCACCCCTTGGCGCAGAAGCAGATAGTCTGGCCTTTATATTCGCTGGTGGCGGCGGCCTTTTCCGAATCGATTGTCATCTTGCAAACCGGGTCGATTACCTTCATCACTCCTCCTTATTCTCACCGCTGAGGCGCTGAGACGCATAGCAAGCGCCTATGGTTTTAACCTCTGCGCGTCTGCGCTGAAAAGAATCTCAGGGGATGGGAAATCAAGGAGCTGGCCGCCTGATTCCGCTTCGGGGGGAGGCGCAGCAGGCGGGGGTTACAGGCGCGCGGCCAGGGAGTGCTCCGGAGCGTTCAAATCCTCAGGCTTGAGCTGGCATCTCGGGCAAACCAGGATGATGCTGGCGACGCGTTCACCCTCGACGCGTTGCACGTCCCATCCGGTGTGTACGGCTTCTTGCACGTGTGGCAGCCGCCGGTCACAGAACCAGCAGCGCCCTTTACCCGTGGAGCAGATCGCGTGCAACGCGTCATCCACGTCCAGCACAATCCTCTCACGTGTTTTAACTGCGCTCAAAATCACCTCCAGCGTCAAAACAGCTTACAGCCGACAGCTCACAGCTAACGGTCAAAATTGTTTGCCAACTCCCAACGGTCGGGTCTTCGCCGTGCGCTAGCCAAATCCCCAAGGCAGCTACGAAGCAAGAACCTCACGGTGGCGTGAAGATTTTGCATTGCACCCACAGCCAACCGCCGCCTCACCCGCAAGCCATTCTGCCTGTGTTTAGAATGGCTTGGTGCCATCTTCCCCCGCCCAATTCCTTGGCTCACCTGCCTCGCACTGCTTGATCAGCAAGGCAGCTGCCATCCTCTCGATTCCCTTCAGCGTTACGGTTCCGATCCCCCTAAGAAATCCTGAGCCATCTTTACAAACTCGCGGGCGTTTTGAAGTTCCGCCTCAGCAGTCTGAGCGGGTATTTCGGCCCGGGCGTCGATGGCATAATCCGCGTCTTCGCGGAGTTCAAAGCCTCGCGCCAGGTATCGACCAAACTTCGATTCGATCTTCCCTCCCTTAACGAACAGTTCACCAAACCTGCTAATCACCGCCCGATGGCTATCGAACTCCAATCCGCGGCTGGAGAGAATCGCCGAGGCCGCCTCAAACATGGCGTAATATGTGCGATTAACCGTTCCCGCATAGCGACTTAGGGAAAACATTGCCTCAGCGTCTTTGAGCCGTTCGTGAGCATTTCGAAAGTGAGCCTAAGCGTGCTGATTCATTTCACGGGCACCGGCACCGCGTACTGTGAAATACCGCGTGTAAAGTTTGTCCGCCCCTCGCGAAAGTCAGCTTCCCGAATCGGGACTACGGAGATGACCAGCCCATGTTCCAGGGAGAGATCATAGGTTATGTCGCCGATACGTTTCCTCTCGTCGTAAACGTTATCGAAGTCGGAGAGGATTAAGGCTACATCAAGATCGGAGGACTCAGGAAGTTCTATTCCTGTATCCGGTCGGGCATAGGAGCCGAAGACAAATAGACCTCTGAAGCGGTTACCGTAAAGCTCGCTTAACCTCTCATTCAGCGCATCCAGAACCGGCTGTATCCTGTGCTGTCCCCACAGCAGGGTGTCCCTTATTGCTGCCTCGAATCGAGGGCGATCGGCCTCGGGAAGGCGCTCAAGATCGCCCGCCCAGACGTCGCGCCAAGTTACTTGGAGCGTTACTTCACCTAAGTTGTCAATAAGGCACATTGCCGAGACCAGCCCACGAGGGCGTCTCGTCGTCTTCACCCATCGCAAGCGAATCCCAAAGTGTTTCTGAAACGAGTCAAATATCTTTCGAGATGACGCTAGGTCGTTGCTCAAACCCTGGAAAGCCTCATTCCACTCAGGGGATCCCTCGGCAACTTGGCGGAGATGCCTCGATCGAGAGTGGATGTCCACAACTTTTCTTGTCGATTCCTCCCTCAAATTGTCCGGCAGGTCCGGGAACTCGAAAACTACGTACCATCCCGTCGAACTGAAGCGCCAACGCACGGCGAATCCCGCCTCGACCGCATAGTCCTCTGGGAGCACATCCCTCAGTGCGGGGTAGTTCTGCAAATCGCATTGGCTCAACGCAAACATTGGATCAACCAGGATAGTGCCCGTTGCCAAGAATTTCGCGGGGCGTTGCCCACGGCTACTCAATAAATCTCCTGCGGGGATTCGCAGGGATTGCAACCAGCACGATGCATGTGCCGCACGTTTTCGGATTACCTGCTCTTAATCTCAAAGCTCATGATTTTAAAACGGTCAGCGTGGTTCTTCGAATCCCGATCCCCGATGGTCGTCCAAGACGTATAACGAGTCCGACTAAGGCTTTCGTACCTGCATTCGACAGTCAAATAGTTCAAGCCTGAGACGTAGGGCCGAGAGTGCTCCGTGTCAACAGTTTCATTGGGTCTAAGGTATGGCACGAAGCCCGCCAAACTTGATACTCGACTTTCACCAGTCGCATGTTGGCCTGTTGCAGACCAGTTCACCCAAAGGGCGGGGCCTGTCCCGATGTTCATAAGCAAAACCCGGTCCCCAATTTCTGAGAAAAGGCCACCGCCCAGAATCGCCTCATCCTTGTTTGGAATGTCAGGGGAGGAGACGACAACGATCAAAGGCTTGGAGAGCCCCTCGCTCTGCTCTTTGGCGGCCTTCTCGATACCACGCGTGAGACATGCATACCAGAACAAAACAACCAAGGTCAGCACGCTGATCGCGAAGGTTAGGTATACCATCCAGCAGGGCTCACTGACAGCATTCATGACTCCTCCCAATCCAGCCAGTACCAACCCCCGCTCCGTAATGCACCCACCACCGCTTCACTGCCTGCTTCCGTCCGCCTACTGCCTACTGTCCTTCTACGAGCATCCGCTGGTCGATCCGCAATTGAGGCACTTATAGCAGGCGCCGTTGCGGACCATAATGGCGCCGCAGTCGGCGCAACTGGGGGCGTCGTCGCTATGGTTGACACCCACGAGTCCCCCTTGGCTCATGGAGTTGGAAAATCCGCTTTGGGGCGGAGCCTCGGTTGAGGCGCGAGAGAACTGCGAAGCAAATTCGGTGGCCTTTTCCGCTTCCTTGCCATTCAGCGACTGCACGCTGGCATCTTCCCGGGGTTGCGCGTCGCGGGGCAAAAACTTGAGTGCCAGCCAGCGGAAGATGTAATCCATCACGGATTTGGCGTAGCGGATTTCGGGGTTGGGAGTCCAGCCACTGGGCTCGAAGCGCGTGTGGCTAAGCTTGTCGCACAGCACCTTGAGCGGCACACCATACTGCAAGGCCAGGGAAACGGCGGTGGCGAAGGAATCCATCA
>PLWR01000285.1 GCA_003165615.1 Acidobacteriota bacterium
GCCCAATGAGCTCAATCCCCGTGCCGATCTGCTGGGCTAGCGCCTCGGCCGCGGCCCGGGTTCCGTCCGCGATGAGCCGCTCCGCAAAGCCATTTGGAATGATGTTGGTCACCTTCTGGCCAAGGAGTTCATCGCGGCGGTATCCAAACTGGCTCTCCACCCGTGTGTTCAGCAGGACAATCTCCCCGTCCTGGTTCACCACCACCATTCCATCCGGGGCGGCTTCCAGCAATCCCCGATACTTCGCCTCCGACTCCCTGAGCGAGGTCTGGAATTCATAGAATCGCTTGAATTCATTGCTTGAACCCATCAATACCTCGATATAGAAAAGCTTCGACCCAACGATAAGACAAAATCACATAAGCGGCAGGTGTGTCTGTTCTGCTTTGCTCAAGCACTCGGTGATCACCGAGGCTCAGGCCAGCTCAGGGGTGCAGGGGGATTCCCAGGCCAGCGTCCGGGTCCCCAGTTTGGTGTCGCTGATCCCGAGTTCTGATCAGTAAACCGCCTTCTGGTAAAGTTTCCCCGTTCCAGGCGGTTAAGGCCTGACTTTCCTGGTTGGTTAACAGCAGAATTCTCCCTGAGCCCGGGACATGCGGACGCGTCCCGAGGCTTTCCGAAGGGAGGATTATACCTACCGTTTCATACACTTACCGCATTGGTCCAAGGAAAGCGAAAACAAGGAAAAATTCAAAGCCTCAAGCTGGCTTGGCAAAACACCCCTGCTCAACAAATCCGGCAGCTAGTACATGCCGCGCAGCTAGACTAGCGTTTGGTGGGCCGTCTGCCCGCCCCGTAACTCTTGCGCCTGTTCCTCCCCCTGTTTTCATAACAGTCGCGCCCTGAGAGTGCGTGGCCAGCGCCACGACAAACCGCAGACGATAGAGCGGTCAAAACGAGGCCATTATGCCAGTGCGCATTGTGGCATAATGTACCAGAGGTGTTCAATGGCTACTACTCCGCAGATTTTCGAGTTTATCGGCTTGCCGCCCCAGTCGGAGCTCGATCTGGCAAAAATCACCGAGAACGGCATATCGCCGGATAGCCTGGGAGTGCTAAAAGCAAAGGGGTTAACCTTTACAGAGATTTCTGAAATCATTGTTTCGCCGCGCACGCTCAAGCACCGTCGCGCGCGCCAAAAACCCTTGTCCAATGAAGAGAGCGACCGGGTTGTTCGGGTAGCTCGGATTCTATCCCTGGCGGAAGAAGTGTTCGCTTCGCGCGAAAAGGCTTTCATTTGGCTGCGTACAGCCGACGACCACCTGGATAACCGCACCCCACTGCAGATGCTCGTCACCGAATCTGGTGGGCGCCTCGTGGAAAATATGCTCTGGCAGATCGATGAGGGAATCTACTCGTGATCAAACTTTGGCGAATCAGCAATCACTGCGATTTGAACGGACTGGGCGGTGAGAAGGCTGATGGGCGCTGGCACACTGCCGGACGTGGGAAACGCATCGTCTACCTGTCCGAGCATCCTGCGCTGGCCCTGATCGAGAATCTGGCCACCCTGAAAGGTAATCCGGCTCTTTTCCCCGAGAAATTCCAGTTGCTTTGCGTCCAGGCGCCGGAGGATCCTGCACCCACCCTTATTTGTGGCGAGAATGGAGGCGTGCCCTCATTGACCCACCCCCTGTCGTGGACGCAAAAAGAGGGGGATTCCTGGCTTAAATCGAATAAATCTTCCTTCGCGGCAGTGCCGTCCTTCCTGTCGCCGCGGTCCATGAACTATTTGTTCAATCCGCTGCATCCGGACGCGGCGCAAGTGAAAATAGTCGATTGCCTTTCAATCGAATACGACAAGCGGCTGTTCAAGATCCGCTCTTAATCCCTTCTTTTCGCTTCATTTCCTGCCCAATTCACCCATACCACGCCAATCTCAGGCCCTGGGAGTACAGATACTAATCCGACTGCGTCCATAGCTCGCGGCTTGCCGGCGAGCACGTGTGCCTCCTCGGCAAGGCATGCGCCACTTGCGGGCATGCATGCAAGCGCAGAACTGCAAGTGGCGTAACGCCCTATGTTGAATGGGCAAACCAGACCTCGCCGGCCAGAAGGCCGGCCGAGACGCCGACAAATGCTCCGGCGATTACATCGCTGACGAAATGCCAGTTACCCGCGATCAGCAGCACCGCCGCAATGAGCAGCAGCGCAGAAAGCGGCAAGATACTGGTTCGATAAAGCCGCATGAAAACACCGGCGAAGGCGCCGGCGAGAACCATGTGGCCTGAGGGAAAGCTGCTGTT
Organism: Acidobacteriota bacterium; assembly: GCA_003165615.1. Next base: position 2,247 of record PLWR01000285.1, read on the forward strand.
GGAAGAGCCGCTTAGGAGATTGAAGGCATGTTGGGTTCCGTGCAACACGGCCGCAGGATTTGGTACCCCGAAAAAGATCTTCAGCATATTGTCGTTGATTGCATAAGCACAGATGGAGGTCAGACACGCGAGCGCGGTAGCCTCACGAAATGGCGATAGATGTCCGCGCGTTATCCGAATGATAACCAGCGCCAGCGCAACTGCCGCTTCGGCACCGAGAAGAACGATGCTTGCGAATCCCGTTGCCAGGCTTTCAGCCGGCGCCAAAATCTCTTCGAAGCGATGGGCTATCGGTACGTCGAAGTACACGAATGCCACCGCCACGACAAGCGTGCACATCAGAAGTGACAGTAGCCACATGAGGAGAGGAAAGCGTAGAGCTTTTCCTTCCAACGCGCTTCCGCCGGGCTGCTGAGAACTACCGGCACCTTGAAGCAATACAATCTCCCTTTAGGGGCCGCCCTCGGCGGCACCTTACTAACTTTCCTTGGCTCTGTCCTGCTGAATACAAGGCCCGTACACGCGCCGTCGTACAGGTTTAATGATACTCGCAGACGGGTGCCCTTCACCAAAGATCACCATCTGCGGCGCG
>PLWR01000032.1 GCA_003165615.1 Acidobacteriota bacterium
CCAGCAGCGCCGTAGGCGCGAAATAGTGCGGCTGTGAAGGCGACAACGCAGCGGGGTGAAAGCCCCCGTCAGGCCAAAGTCGAAGGGCCTGTAGCGGAAAGAAACTGCGGCGGCGAAATCCGTCCGTGGAGAGCAACTGGAAGCGAACTGCCAGTCCCTAATGCACGGAGCCCAGCGGCTCCGGCGGTGAACTCGATTCGGTGGGGTGTGACGGGCGAGCGTGCTATTTAAACGCGAAGCCTTGAGCGGCGGCCCAAGCTCTCGTGGAGAGAGACCATCATCCAGATGGAGGCTCAAGCCAGCGCACCGGGCGGAATGAAACCCAGCGACAACTGAAAAGCCCGGACGCGCACATCACATGATTGGAGAGGGAATGGCAGGCAGCGGGGTCGAGCTAAGCAGCGAACTTCCTCCCCGGAACAGGACGGTGTTCATGCCCGGAAACGGGCCGAAGAGCCGGCCGGCGGAAGTCAGAGCGTCCGTAGTAGCTGTGAAACGGGTAACGACCGTGGAGCCAAGGGACGCAGGAAAGTGGAAGCGTGAAGGTGCCAATGAACGAAGACCAACCAGCGACAGTGGGAAGGACGGGCGCAAGCCCGGTCTTTCCTAAGCAAGCGGGAGAAGCCCCGGCCCGATGGGCTTGGGTGGAACGTTGCGTCTGGACCGAGCGCATGTTGAAGCGCCTGGAAACAAGCCAGGAGCAGACCGTATGGTTCAGTCTCTGGGACAAGGTCTGGCAGAGTGATAATCTGGACCAGGCCATCCTGGGAGTGATCCTTAATCGGGGTAGTGCGGGAGTTGATGGGCAAACGACCGAGCAGTTAAAGCGAGATTGGACGCCACAACGCGACCAGTTGCAGCAAGAACTGCGCGGGGGCAGCTATCGGCCGCATCCCGCCCGGCGGGTATGGATACCCAAATTAGGCAGTGCCGAACTCCGGCCGTTGGGGATACCGGCGGTGCGCGACCGGGTGGTGCAGACAGCGTTGCGGGCGGTGCTGGAACCGATCTTTGAACGGGATTTTGCCGAACAAAGCTACGGGTTTCGGCCCGGCCGGGGCTGTTTGCAGGCGCTGGAACGGGTGGAAAGCCTGTTACAGAGCGGCCACACGTGGATCGTAGATGCCGATCTGAAAGCCTACTTCGACACCATTCCTCACGACCGGCTGCTTGCCTTGGTGCGAGAGCGGATCGCCGATGGAAAGGTGCTGAGGCTGTTGGAGCAATATCTGGCGGCAGGAGTCATGGAAAACGGCAAAGACTGGCAGCCGAGCGAACAAGGCACGCCGCAAGGGGCGGTGATCAGTCCGTTACTGGCCAATCTATATCTGAATCCCTTGGACCATGAAATGGCGGGGAAAGGGTATCAGATGATCCGGTACGCGGACGACTTTGTGGTGTGTTGTCGCACGGAAGCCGAGGCTCAGGCGGCGCTGACGGAAATCGGGGGGTGGGTCCAAGCAGCGGGATTGACGCTGCATCCGGCCAAGACCCGAATCGTCAACGCGGCGGAGCGGGGCGGGTTCGACTTTCTGGGCTACCATTTCGAGCAATACCGCGCAGGCGGCGGCAAGAAATGGCCCCGGCAGAAGAGCCAGTTCAAGCTCCGGGAAAGCCTGCGAGAGAAGTTGCGCCGGGGACGGAGCGGGAGCATCCGGCAGATCGTGGCCGAACTCAATCCGACCCTGCGTGGCTGGTATGGGTACTTCCAATACAGCCTGCCCAGCGCGATGGCACGGGTAGATGAGTGGGTGCGGGAACGCATCCGCCACATCATCCGCCGCCGACACAAGCGCCGAGGCATGGTTAAAGGCCGGGAACGCACGGAATACCCGGTCGCATGGTTTGCAGCGCAAGGGCTGTTCAGCCTGAAGAACGCCCAAGCGCAATGGCTTCAATCCCTGACGGGAAACCACTGACTCGAAAGCCGAATGCGGGAAATCCGCCTGTTCGGTTTGGAGGGAGGGGCAAGGTCTAATCCCTTGTCCCTACCCCTATTTCAGCGACCGGCTCACGACACCTCCCGGCACACTGAATTCAATTCTGGTACGAAAACGCGATCAATTTGTGGGCCGCCCCCTGAATGTCATACCATTGTTCCGATCAGGTCGCTTTTCATAACCGTCAGGCCTGCGGGCTTGGGGGCACGCCATGGTTGGGGCGCTCATCTGCGGCGGAAACGCCGGAGCGCCGGCTTGCAGTCCAATGCAACTGGGATTTCAACGGGCCATTTTCATAGAAGTGGTTGATTTTATAGATTAAAACCTAGGTTTCCGCCTGTTTTGGAAAGGCGAAATTCAGCCCTGCGGGAAGAGATAACGCCCGCCCTCAGCCCGGCCTTCTCCCCCGGGGAGGGGAATTGTCGGCCGGGGGGGGGGGGGGATTGGATGTCCGGGGTGGTCGGAGGGTCGGTCCGCGAAAGCGGCGGAGGGCCCTGCACCTTATAGGCATCTATGAGTTTGAATTAACACGCCGGATGGGAACGGCTGCTGGGTAGCGGCGGGCGTCCCGCCTG
>PLWR01000024.1 GCA_003165615.1 Acidobacteriota bacterium
CGGCATCGAGTGCCAGCACCCGCCGTACCGGCGGCCGCATTCGGTCAAACTTCAACATGGTGAAAGGACGGCGACCGGAGGGGCGATTCCCAACTCATTTTGCAATCGCAGGTGAATTGGTGGCGGAGTTCTCGTCATCGTAAACGAGGAATTCGCCCGTGTCCTTTACGATCGTGGCCGTTACAAAAATCAGCAGGTAGCGCGGCGTGTCCACGTCGGTGCGCCGCCGGAATAACGCGCCCAGAATGGGAATATCGCCTAGAACCGGCACCGACTCGACATAGGTGGATTTCTCCCGCTCCAGCACCCCGCCCATTACCACCGTTTCGCCGGACTTGACGGTGACGCGGGTGGAGAGTTCCTGGGTGCGGTATTGCGGGAGGCTAATGGTGAAGCTGGAATTCGAGACACCGACTGTGGAGGAAGGCTGCGTGAGCGTGGCGTAGGGCACCAGTTGGACGCTGGTATTCACGCTCGGATTCAACGCCAGCAGGATGCTCTTGCCGTCACCGCTAATGCTGGCCATCACGTTTAATTGGGCCCCGGCGGTGATCTTGGTGGGCTTGCCGCTGGGGACCCACGAGGAAGCAGTGTAGTATTGCCCTACGGTGGTCGCCACGGCGTATTCCTCGTAGTAGTACTGAACCTGGCCGTCACTGATATTGGCGGGCCGGTTGTTGAGGACGGTCAGTCGCGGGGCGCTCAGGGTTTGGCTTTCTCCGCTTTGCTCGAGCGCACTGATGGTGGCACTCAAATCTGAGCCATGGATAATGTTGGTGAACACATTTTGGATACCCAGGCCGACGGCTGGGGCTAAACTCCCCGAAGGTGATATTGCTTGAGGGAAGTTCCCGCTGTTCAGCAGCCCTGCCCCCGATCCCCCTCCTGTGAAGTCCTGGGGCACGCCGGAGGGGGTGGTGGTGCCGCTCTGCCATAGCACGCCCAATTGCATGAAAGCGGGCTTGGAGAGGGTGACGAACCGCGCCTCGATCAGCACCTGCTGGATTGGCCGGTCGAACTCCTTGATGATCTTTTCCATTACCTCGAGTTGCTCCGGAGTCCCCCGAGCGATAACGACGTTGCGCTCGTAATCAATGAAATACTTGGAGCCCAGAAAGAGGTTCGTGATCGCTCGCTCCAGCCCCGGCAGGGCCGGGGTCAGGTCGTTGACGAATTTATTGAACTTCTGAACTTCGTTGACGGTAACGTTCGGGCCAACGGTGGTCGTTGTTTTGGTCGCCTCCGGCATGCCGAATTCAGCCGGCAGCACGAAACCCTTGCGCAACCGGTAAAAGCGGGTTTCCTCCATCAGCTTCTTGGGGTCTTTGGCATCCACCACCCAAACCAGTTGGTCGCCGACCTGGAATTGCAAATCATAATTGCGGCCGACGTACCGCAGGAACTCGCCCAGCTTCACTTTGTCGAGGTTCACACTCAGCACCTGCTTCAAAGCCGGCAGCGATTTGTCGGCCACAATGTTCACGCCCGCCGTCTGGCTGAGGTTGATCAGCATGGTTTCGAGCGGCACGTTATCCAGGTGCATCGTCACGTTTGTCTCCAGCACCTTCACCATGTGGCCTTTTTCGCTCTCGAAGTCGAATAGCGGGCCATTCTCATGAATCACCTTGCCGTAACTATCAGGTATCCAGGGCGATTTCTCGATGTGATCTACCGCGTCCCGAATATCCTTGCGCGCCGACAGACCCTTATCCTTGGTTTCGGTCAGCAGGCTCTTAACCGTGGGATCAAAGGTCGAGTTCTTCGCATCGATGTCTCTGATTTTGTTCTCCAGCGCCTGCTCGCGTCGCTGCTGGCCGGTCTGAACTACCCAATTGTAAACCCGCTCCACCAAGGTGCTCTTTGGCGCCATTTCGCGCAACGCGTTGGCTTTGGTTCGCGCCTCTTCCCATCGCCCCGCGCTTGCGAGGTCCATAATCTCCTTGATCTCCGGGTCGTAGTTCTTGCTGTACTTGACCGGGGCCTCGCTGGGGGCTTGGGGTTTGGAATGTTGGCATGCGGTTAGCGAAACCAGCAGCAGCGTAACTGCCGCCGCTGCTTTCGACGCGGGGCGCAGCCTGATTCTTGAAAGCATGGGACCTTAAGGACGATCTACCCCGCCATTTAATTCATGGGCTGCGGCAAATAGCAAACACTTTTTCCGCCTAACGCTCCTTCAATCGCCGCATGGTCGCGCGCTTGAGTTCACGGTCCGCCTCCCGTTGTCTCAGGTCTTCGCGCTTGTCATACTCCGCTTTGCCTTTGCCCACCGCCAGCGCCACCTTGACTTTCCCATTCTTCCAGTAGAACGAGAGCGGCAACAGGGCGTTGCCTTTGACCGCCGCCAGGCCGAACAGCTTTCGGATCTCAGACTTGTGCAGTAGCAACTTCCGCGGGGCCTTGGGCTGGTGGTTCTGCAAGTTGCCGTGAGAATACTCGTCGATATGGGCATTGTGGAGATAGACCTCGCTGTTTTCCACCCGGGCAAATGCGTCGCTGATCTGGCCTTTGCCCGCGCGCAAGGCTTTCACCTCGGTGCCATGCAGCACGATGCCCGCCTCGAAGGTCTCGAGGATGTGGTAATCGCGCCGGGCTTTGGGATTGGTCAGAATGTCTGACATAATTCGGGTTTAGTGGGCGCAACGAGCCAAAGCACGGCGGTGAGCCGACTCATTTACCGGCCATAATCCCTCCCCCCCCCCACGTCGCGCAACTGCACCCCGTCTGCGCGCGCTAATGTTTCTTGCGCTTCTTCGCCACCGGCCGTACCAACTCCACCAACTCAGGCATTTCAAACCCCATTTTGTCTTCAATGATTTCGAGCAGGGCGATGTCCGCCGCCCCCAGGTTGCCCGTTTCCGCCACCAAGGGCCGGCTTATCTTGCCGCCCCCTGAAGTGAGCTGGCGGACACGGCGTGAAATCAAGTTGACCAGAACGTTGGGGTTGCCAACCTTCTCCAGTGCCTTTTTTACAAATTCTGCGTTCAAAGCTTTGGTGTTTAGAATCGAGCGGGGGTACAGTAACTGCTCCGGCCCCGAACGCAATATAAATATTCT
>PLWR01000220.1 GCA_003165615.1 Acidobacteriota bacterium
CGGTGCCCGTGGGGTTGTTGGGATTCCCCAGGTAAACCACCTTGGTGCGCGGGGTGATGGCGTGGGCAATCGCTGCCAGGTCGAAGGTCAGATCGCGCATCGGCGTCTCGACCAGCGCCGCGCCCATATCTTCAATAGCCAGCCGGTACATGTAGAAAGCCGATTCGGAGGTTATGGCTTCATCGGCGCCGCCGGAAAGAAAGGCCTTGGCCACCAGTTCAATCAGGTCAGTGGAACCCGCGCCCAGGATGATCTGCTCCGGGGGAAGATCCTGAATCTCCGCGAGTTTCTTCCGCAGGTAATATCCGCTTCCATCGGGATAGAAATGAATATGATCGAGGTAGTTGCGGATGGCTTCCTGAGCCTTGGGCGAAGGCCCCAGGGGGTTTTCGTTGGACGCCAGCTTGATGGCCGTGTGTCCCAGTTCGCGCTCGACTTCCTCAATGGGCTTGCCGGGAGGATAAGCTCGAATGCGGCTGGACCACGGCGGCAGGATATCGTATATCGGGGATCGGGGCATGGTGACCTGCAAGGTTAAAGGGCAAAGGTTAAAGGGCAAAGCAAAAAGACAAGTCAAAAGTCAAAGCGCAAAAGGCAAAGCCGCCGGGCCTCTTACTTTTGCCTTTTGCGTTTTGCGCTTTGACTTTTGACTTGCTCTTCTCGCCATTCAAGTCCTAACCTTTATCCTTTACCCTTTGTTTCTCCCTTCCAATTTCTTAACCGCTCAACTTCCGCGCGCGTCAGGTGGCGCACCTTGCCGGGCTCCAGACCCTGGTCCGTCAGGAAGGCGATGCGCACGCGTTTTAACTTTACCACTCCCTTGCCGATGCGCTCAAACATGCGCCGGACCTGGTGGTAGCGGCCTTCCACCAGGGTGATTTCATACCAGGGTTTGTCTTCCTGTCCGAGGGCGCGGATCTGGCAGGGCTCCGTGCGCCGGCCGTCGAGCGTGATGCCGGTCTGGAGCTTGGCAATACCCTCAGGCTCCGGCCGCCCCTCCAACTTCACGTGGTAGGACCTGGGGACCGCCGATGCTCGCGACATCAGGAAATTCGCCAACTCGCCATCGTTGGTCAAGATCATCAGGCCGGAGGAGTGATAGTCGAGCCTGCCCACCGGATAGACGCGCTGCTTGATCCCTCGCACCAGCGATACCACAGTGGGACGGCCCTGCGGGTCTTTGACCGTGGAAACGTAGCCGACGGGCTTGTTGACGAGCAAATAAACATATTCAGTGGTGCGGCTCAACAAGCGGCCGTCCACACGAACGTGATCGTGCTCCAGGTCAGCCTTCGAACCGAGCTTGGAGACAGGTTTCCCGTTAACACTGACGCGGCCTTCCAGAATAATCTGCTCAGCCTTTCGGCGTGAGGTAATCCCTGCATCAGCGATGATTTTCTGAAGGCGTTGTTCCATAATTGCGAGACGCTACACTTTCTGACTTGTGACCATCGCCCTATTAGGGCTTCGATTCATGGTCGCTCGGGGTCGCCGGCGATTCGGCTGCGGGGGTCGCCTCCGCATCGGCAGGCGTGGAAATATCCGCGTTCTCTGCTGGCAGCTCTACGCCTGGGGAGTCGCTTTGGGGCGCTGCCGTTTCCGGGTCTTCCACGGGCGTTGTCTCCACGCCGGCTGGCGGTTCAAGTTCTTGTGATGAAAAAGATGGTGCTTCGACACTCACTGCAACGGCTTCCTCCGCGGTGGCTGGTGCAGGTTCGGTTTCTGACGGGCTCTCTACCGGCGCGGCATCCTCCGTGCCCGGAAGAGTTGCTTCCTCCTGAATTTCTGGAGAGGCTTCTACCGCCGCGTCGCCAGCTTCTCCACTGGGAGCTGGAGGGGCTTCAACTGTTGCTGTCGGCGGTTCACCGGTGGCCCACTCTGAACCCAGGGCGCGCTTCGCCAGTTCCTCGAATTCCTTCAGGCTGGGCAACTCTCCCACATCCTTCAATCCAAAATGCACCAGGAAATCCTTCGAAGTGCGGTAAAGGATGGGCCGGCCCACCACGCTCTTGCGCCCTGCCGTCACCACCAATTTCTTTTCCAGCAGAGTGTGAATTACACCACCGGAATCGACGCCGCGAATTTCCTCGATTTCCGGCACGGTTACGGGTTGACGGTAGGCAATCACCGCCAGCGTTTCCAGCGCGGGTTTGGATAACCGCACCAGGGGCTTCAGGCTCTTCACATATTTCCGCAGAATTTCGTGGTGCTCGGCCTTGGTGGAAAACTTGTAGCCATTCGCCACCTGGCGGATTTGTATCCCGTGCGAGTTCTGCTCGTAGTCGGCCAGCAGCTCATCGAGCTTGGCCTTGACCCGCTCGCGCTCTTCGCCCTCCAGAACCTTGAGGATGCCGTCGAGAGTAACAGGCTCCGCCGCGATGTAGATAATGCCCTCAAGCAGGGCCTTGAGAATGTCGTCATTCAGCATAAGTGAAGTTCTCAGTTGTAAGTCGTCAGTTGTCAGTCCTGGAATTTGCGTTTCGGCCATGTCAATCTCAATTCTCAGAAAACCGTCCCACTGAGTACTGATGACTGACAACTGATAACTGACAACTGTTTTCTACGTAAAGCTTTCATCCAGTCCCGCGGCCAGTTCCTCCGCCGTGGTGGCCGCCAGAACTTCTTCAAACCGCTTGCTGCGGGCGACCGTGATCGAGGCAAACAAATCCTTCTGCCGAAGAAGTATTGCGCGCAATCGTACCAACTCCAGCACGGCCAGAAAGAGGGAGATCAACGCCTGCCGCCAGAGAAAGTCGCCGATCAGATCTGTGAGTGGAACCGGCCCACGACTTGTCCGCAGCACCTCCTTGACGTGCTGAACCATCTGCGCCACGGTAACTTCTTCCCGCCGAATCTGCATCTGCGGCTTTTTCTTGGCGCGCTCGAGGATTTCACGGAAAACGGAAATCAGGTCAAACACTGAAACCGCCAGCCCGGGCTCGTCCTCCGCCTCGGCAAATTCACCGATGCCCGGCTGCGACCACATGGCGTCTTCCATCAGGCGCTTGGAGTTGAGCATTTCCGCGGCATTCTTGAACTGCTCGTGCTCAAGCAGTTTGTGCACCAATTCCGTCCGCGGATCTTCCTGCTCATCGGGCGGCGCCGTGGGGTCGGGCGGCAAGAGCAGGCGCGATTTGATGTAAATCAGCGTGGCCGCCATGAAGATGAACTCGCCCGCCACGTCGATATTCAGATCCTCCATCAGATGCATGTAGTCAAGATATTGCTGGGTAATTTTGGCAATGGGAATGTCATAGATATTGATCTGCTGCTTGCGAATCAAATCGAGCAGCAGATCGAGCGGGCCCTCGTAGTTTCCCAGCTTTACGGGCGGAGGCGGCGTGGCAAGATGCGACACCCGCCTGGCCGCCGGAGCAGGAGCATCGGGGGGCGCAGCAAGAGCTTCCGTGGGCTCTTGCGCTTCCGGCATCTCCGCATTGGGCTCGCGAGGTTCGTCGATCATAGGAAAAACAGCGATCAGCTCTGGTGAAGCAACGGCGGGTTTACCTCGCCATATCGCCAATGATTTCCAAACCGGATAGTGGCGTAAAGCCGCCGCTACGTCATTGCTCAACGGCCTGCTAGCGAACGGCTGAGAGCTGACTGCGACCTTTCACGTCGCAAGATTCATGGCCTTGCGGACTTCCGCCATCGTTGCCTGCGCCACGATCCGGGCTTTTGCCGTCCCTTCCTCGAGCACATCCCAAACCTCTTGAGGATTCTGCTCATAAGGTTTTCGCCGTTCCTGGATCGGCGCAAGAAATGTATTCACATCTTGGGCCGTGAGGCGCTTGCAATCCACGCAGCCGATCTCTGCTTTCCGGCATTCGCTGTTCACGCGGGCAATCACTTCCGCAGGGGAAAAGATTTTGTGCAGGTCGAAGACCGGGCACACGTCCGGGTTGCCGGGGTCCGTGCGCCGCTGGCGCGCCGGGTCCGTCATATAACCGGCCAGCTTTTTGGAAACCACTTCCGTCCCGTCCGTGAGGAAAATCGCGTTGGCATAACTCTTCGACATCTTGCGGCCGTCCGATCCCGGCAGGCGGGGTGCGGATGTAAGCAGCGCGTCCGGCTCAGGAAAAATGGGATCGAGCACCCCCACGTCGCGATTCAGGTAATCCGCCCGAACATCCAGCGACGCCCGCTGGTAGTTTTCCAAAACATACTGTTCGGCTTTGCCGTTGGGAGGGCGGGTGAAATTTCGCACGCCTGTGCCCCAGGCAATCCATTCCTGCTCGGAGCGCTTCTTCAGTTGCAGCTTGCCAAAGGCCTGGTTGAACCGCCGCGCCACTTCGCGCGTCAGCTCCACATGCGGAACCTGATCCTCGCCCACGGGGACCGCGTTGGCCTTGTACATCAGGATGTCAGCGGCCTGCAACAATGGATAGCCGAGAAATCCATAGGTGTTGATGTCGTGGTCGTGAATATTCTCAAGCTGCTCTTTGTAGGTGGNNGCACGCGCTCCAGCCAACTGAGCGGTGTGACCATGGAAAACAGCAGGTGCAGTTCCGCGTGTTCCGGCAGGCGCGATTGGACGAAAAACGTGGCCTTGGAGGGGTCAAGCCCGCAGGCCAGCCAGTCGGTCACCATCTCCCAGGTGTCCTGGCGCAAGTCCAGCGTATTTTCGTAACCCGTCGTCAGCATGTGCCAGTCGGCGACGAAGTGAAAGCTCTCGTATTCATCCTGTAGCTTCACCCAATTCTGGAGAGCGCCCACCAGATTGCCCAAATGGAGTTTGCCCGTGGGCCGCATGCCACTGAGAATGCGCGGGCGTCGAGGAGTTTCAAGATTTGTCATTCGCCTGGGATAATCCTTCGCGGGTTTCGTCAGACGCCCAAAGGCCTGACCCTACTCATGTCGCCGAAATTTCGGTAATTTCTTATCGTAGCATAGCCGCTCGGAATCGTGAAGGTGCCGGTCCGCAGCGGGTGGGCGACATAGGGGTTGAG
>PLWR01000355.1 GCA_003165615.1 Acidobacteriota bacterium
GGGCCGCTGAACGTGACGGCCAAGTACGTGGACCAGATCTCCAAGGGAGACATCCCGCCCAAGATCACGGACGCTTACAAGGGTGACTTCAACGAGGTCAAGAACAATCTGAACATGTGCATCGATGCCATCAATGCTCTGGTGGCCGAAACCGGCACGCTGTCGAAGGCGGCGGTGCAAGGCGAGTTGGCGACTCGTGCGGATGCCGGTAAGCACCAGGGCGATTACCGCAAGATCGTGCAGGGTGTGAATGATACGCTGGACGCCATCCTGATACCCGTCGGCGAAAGTAACCGCATCCTGGTCCAGATCTCCAACGGCAAAGTCGACGAACTGGTGGCCCAGAACTATAAAGGCGACCACGAGAAGACCAAGCAGGCGGTCAACAACATCGCCGTCGCCCTGCAGAATCTGCAGAAGGAAATGCTGCGCATGAGCGACTTTGCCAAGGAAGGGCAACTCGCCGAACGGGCCAGGGCGAATCAGTTCCAGGGCGCATACGCGGAAATTGTGAAGGGGGTGAACGATACCCTGGACGCGCTCATTGCGCCGATGCAGGAAGCCGGGGCAGTCCTGCAAAAGGTTGCCGGTGGGGATCTCACGGCGCACGTCGAGAGCAACTACCAAGGTGACCACGCGCAAATGAAGAACGACATCAACACCATGGCAGACAAACTCTCGGGGAGCATGGGGCAGATTAGCAATAACGCGCAAACCCTGGCCAGCTCTTCTGAGGAGCTTTCCGCGGTCAGCGCGGAAATGAGTTCCAACGCGGAAGAGACTTCCAGTCAAGCCAATGTCGTCTCGGCAGCAGGTGAGCAGGTTTCCAAAAGCATCCAGACTGTAGCAACAGCAACGGAAGAGATGAGTGCCAGCATCAAGGAGATCGCCAAAAGCGCCACGGAGGCCGCCCGGATCGCGACTTCCGCGGTGCGCTCGGCGGAAAGCACCAACGCCACCGTCGGTAAGCTGGGTGAATCCAGCGCCGAAATCGGTCAGGTCATCAAGGTCATCACATCCATCGCCCAGCAGACGAACCTCCTGGCTTTAAACGCCACGATCGAGGCGGCACGAGCCGGAGAAGCAGGCAAAGGCTTTGCGGTGGTTGCCAATGAGGTGAAGGAACTGGCCAAGGAGACCGCCAAGGCCACCGAGGATATCAGCCGGAAGATCGAGGCGATCCAGGGGGACACCAAGGGTGCTGTGGTGGCTATCGGCGAAATAACCACCATCATCAATCAACTGAACGATATCTCCAACACCATCGCGAGCGCGGTGGAGGAACAAACCGCCACTACCAACGAGATTACTCGCAATGTGGGTGAAGCAGCCAAGGGAAGCTCACAAATTGCCGAGAATATCGTATCGGTGGCCACGGCCGCGAAGAGCACTACCGAAGGGGCGACCAACACCCAGACGGCCGCGCAGGAATTGGCCCGCATGGCGGCAGAACTTCAGCGCCTGGTGGGGCAATTCAAATTCGACGAGGCCGGAAGCGTTGCCCGGACCGCGGAAGTTCGAGCGACGCCGAAACAGGTCCGCGAGGCGCAATTGGCCAGCCGGGCCAAACCCCATCCGGGGGTTTCGACTCGCCTCCAGTAAGGAAACGAACCGGCCCTAGCGGGCAGAAAGGGGTTCGGGATGCTCGCAAAGAATCTCGAACCCCTTTTGGTTTGTGAGGGGAGGTTGAGAAAATCAATCGTCTCCCGTAAGGAGATTAGAAGTGGCCTTCACCTTCTTCTTTCGCGATCAACGCGTGCTGGACTCAATCGTACAACACGTAGTACCTAGCGTCCTGGGGCGCAGCATCATTCGGGTATGGGACGCCGGTTGTGCCAGCGGCGAAGAGGCTTACTCTGTGGCGATGTTGCTATTTGAGAATTTGTGGCCCTTCGCCTGCGACAACCTGCGCATCGATGCCACGGACATTGAGGAAAACAGTCAGTTTGCGAACACAATTGCGACGGGAATGTACTCGACCGAACTTTTGAAGGGCAGCCCTCATCAGGAGTTGCTGGCCAAGTATAGCCGCCCTGCGGCCCGCGCCGGCTATGTGGAATTTGACGTCGCGCTGCGCAATTGCATCTTCTACCAGCGTCACGATCTATTGTCACTCCGGCCCCTTGGCAACAATTTCAGCGTAGTCGTGTGCAAGAACGTCCTGTTGCACTTAACGTACGAGCAGCGAGTGGAAGTCATCAAGATGTTTTACACGGCCCTCCTGCCCGGCGGTTATCTGGCGCTCGACGAGCTCCAGGAACTCCCCACAGAAGTCGCACCGCTGTTTGTCCGGGTTCTGGCCGACGGCAAGATATGCCGTAAAGCCGAGTGTGCGTCATGAGAATTACACTCCTCCACGGCAACCCGCAGAACTATTCCTGCAACTCCTACCTGGTGCGCGGGGACTCGAATGAGCAGGAGGATGTCAACACCCTGGTGGATGTGGGAATCGACGGTTCGATCTGTGGGGAAATTGAAGACCTGTGCACCGGGATTGGGAAGAAGAAAGTGGCGCAGGTCGTATTAACGCATGGCCACTACGACCATGCCGCGGGCTTGGGTGTGGTCGTGGCGCGTTATCGCCCGCAAGTATGCGCCTTTGCGCCGGGCAAGCATGTCGATGTCCTGTTGATTGACGGCCAATTCCTCCACTTGGGCGATCGGGAGTTCGAGGTTCTGCATACTCCGGGACATTCGGAGGATTCGATTTGTTTGTACTGTGCACGGGAACGAACCCTCTTTGCCGGAGACACGCCGCTCGATGTGAAGACACCGGGAGGTTCCTATCCGGGGGAACTCCTGGCTTCGCTGGAGAGAATCGCCAGCCGCGACGTGGCGACAATCTATGCGGGGCACGCCAGTCCCATGACCTCTGGGGTCCCGAAACTGCTCCGCCGGACGATCCTGAACATCCGCCAAAGCACCCTCAGTTACAGTTACAGTGGCGGTGTCTCAAGACCTAAGTTACACCCTGGGGAGGGTGAAATAAGCCTCCCTCCGCGGGACGGGAGTTAGAGGGGAATATGCGGAACAAGCAAGCTGTGCGCTACATGGACGGCGTCTCTTTTCACATTACCGAACGCCAGCGGGAGGAGGAGGAACTTCGGCTGGCGCAATTCTCCGTGGAGCATGCCTCGGACGCTATGTTTTGGATGGACCCGCAAGGCCGTATCCTCTACGTCAACGAGGCGGCCTGCGGCTCTTTGGGACGTTCCCGCGAGGAGCTGCTTTCCCTGTCGATCCCGGATATAGATCCCCTCTTCCCGAAGGAAGCTTGGGAGGCCCACTGGGAGAAGGTCAAAGTGCGCGGTTCGATGACCTTTGAAACCCAGCACCAAACCAAACAGGGAAGGGTTTTCCCCGTAGAGATAACGACGAACTACCTGGAGTTCGATGGGAAGGAATACGCCTTCGCCTTCGCGCGCGACATCACCGAGCGCAAGCAGGCCGAGGAAGCCCTTGCCCTGGCGCTGGTTAAGTCGCAAAGGCAAGAAAAGGAGGTTGTGGCGCTGCTGGAGGGAGCCCGACCGGTGCTGGATGGCGCCACCTTCGAGGAAACAGCGCGAGCCATTTTTAATACCTGCAAGGATTTGTTTGGCGCCACGGCCGGCTATGTGGCCCTGCTCTCCCGTGACGGCACGGAAACCGAGGTTGTCTTCTTGGAGCCGGGAAGGATGTCCTGCACGGTTGACCCCTCCCTGCCCATGCCAATCCGCGGACTTCGCGCGGAAGCTTACCGCACCGGTGAGGCGGTCTTCGACAACGACTTCGCCAACAGCAGATGGATGAAATTGATGCCGCCGGGGCACGCGCCTCTGCAAAATGTCATGATCACGCCGCTGCTGGTGGGGGGCAAGGTGGCGGGCCTGATGGGTCTCGCTAACAAACCCGGAGGTTTCACCCGCGCGGACGCCACAATGTCCATGGCCTTCGGCAAGTTGATCGCCATCGCCCTCGATAAAAGCCGCAACCTGGAGGCCCTGCGGGCGAGCGAGGAAAAGTATCGCCATTTGATCGAGAACGCCCACAGCATTATCTACACGATCAGCCTGGAGGGGGTGGTGACCTTCGTTTCCTCTGGCTGGACCGCACTCCTGGGGCACCCGGCAAATCAGGTGATGGGGAAATCGTTCCGGGAATTTGTCCATGCGGAGGATGTCGCCAACTGCGAGGTATTCCTGCGGAAAGTAATCGAGACGGGACAGCGCCAATCCGGCATCGAGTGCCGCGTGCGGCACGTCGACGGCTCCTGGCGTTGGCACACCTCCAGCGCTGTTCCTCTCCGAGACGAGGCCGGCACGGTCGTCGGTTACGAGGGCAATGCCACCGATATCACCGAGCGCAAGCGGGCGGAACGTTACCAAAATCTTTCTGCTCAAATCCTGGGTATTCTTAATGAACCTCTGGGCGTAGCTGATGTGGTCAAGCAGATTCTCGCGGCCATCAAGCGGGAAACGGGTCTCGACGCGGTAGGGATTCGGCTACGCAGCGGCGATGACTTTCCCTACTTTGTCCAGAACGGCTTTTCCGATGAGTTTTTGCTTACGGAAAATACGCTGATTGCCCGGGATAAGAACGGCGCCCCTTGCCGGGATGAGAACGGCAAAATCAGCTTGGAGTGTACCTGCGGCCTGGTCATTTCCGGGCAGACAGATCCGGCGAACCCCCTTTTTACCGAGGGTGGAAGTTGCTGGACCAACAACTCGCTGCCCTTGCTGGATCTTCCCGCCCACCAGGACCCCAGGCTTCATCCCCGCAACCAATGTGTTCATCAAGGGTATTGTTCGGTGGCGCTTATTCCCATCCGCGCCCATGGCGACATTGTTGGCCTGCTGCAACTCAATGACCGGAAGAAAAACTGTTTCTCGCTGGAGATGATCCATTTCTTGGAGGGGATAAGCGCCAGCATCGGTGTGGCCCTGATGCGCAAACAGCAGGAGGAGGCGCTGCGGGCGAGCGAAGAGCTATTGCGCACCATGACCGATCAGGTTCCCGGCGTCGTTTATCAGTTTTACGCTCGCCCCAACGGAGAAAGAGGCCTCTATTATGTGTCCTCTCGGGTGGAACGGCTCTTCGGCCTAAGCCCGGAACTATCGGGGTTCGTGACCCGTTTTCTGGCGGCGGTTGTTCCTGAAGACCGGGACGCTTTTATGCAATCGATGGACAAGGCGGTGGCGGACTTCAGCGACTGGAACTATGAAGGACTGCTACAAAAGCCGGGCGGAGAGAAGGTGTGGATCTCCGTCCATTCCACGCCTGCCCGGCGCGAAAATGAAATCGTTTTTAATGGCCTAATCCAGGACATCACCGAACGCAAGCGGGCGGAAGAAGAACTGTACCAGTCGCGCCAGATGCTTGAAACCGTCCTGGATACCGTTCCCCAACGCACCTTCTGGAAGGACCGGAACCTTGCGTATTTAGGCTGTAACCGGGCCTTCGCGACCGATGCGGGATTGAAAGACCCGGCGGAAATCATCGGCAAGAATGATTATGAGCTTGCTTGGAAAGAAACGGCCGAATCTTATCGCGCCGATGACAAGCTGGTGATGGATCTCGATACGCCCCGGCTCGGCTTCGAGGAACCACAAAGCAGGCCGGATGGAAGCCAGATATGGCTCCGCACCAGCAAACTGCCGCTGCGCAACCGGGATGGCAAAGTAATCGGGGTCATAGGGACCTACGAAGACATCAGCGAACGCCGACGGGCCGAGGCGGCGCTGCGGGAATCCGAGGAACGGCATCGGACAATCCTCCAGACGACCATGGACGGCTTCTGGTTGATTGACGTCTTAACCGGGAGATTTTCGGACGTCAATGAAACCTATTGCCTCATGTCGGGCTATACCCGAGACGAGCTTCTGAAACTTCATATTTCCGATCTTGATGCTATCAAAACCTCAGAAGAACAGGCAGCAATTGTCCAGAACATCATCACCAATGGATCGGAAATCCTCGAGACCCGCCACCGCAGGAAGGATGGCAGCGTCTTTGATGTCGAGTTGTCCGTGACCTATCAAAACACGAAGCGTGGCCAGCTTATCTGTTTCTGTCGCGACATCACCGCGCGCAAGTACGCCGAGGCGGCGCTGCGGGAAAGCGAATCCCGCCTACGGACCATCACGGACTCGGCCCTCGATGCCATATTGATGATGGACCCGCAAGGCCGCATCTCCTATTGGAACCCGGCCGCCGAGCGCATTCTCGGGTACACGAGTGCTGAAGCGATTGGCCAAGACCTGCATTCATTGATTGTGCCCCCGCGTTATCATGAGGCGCACCAGGCCGCCTTCCCGGCATTTCGGCAGACTGGACAGGGCTCCGCCCTGGGCAAAACGTTGGACCGGGAGGCCCGGCGAAAAGACGGCAAGGAAATTCCTGTTCAGTTATCGCTTTCCGCTATCCAAATCAATGGCGGCTGGCATGCCGTGGGCATTTTCGGCGACATCACCGAGCGCAAGCAGGCCGAGGAGGTGCTGCGCCGTTATGCCGCGGACCTGGAGTCAGCCAAAGCCGTGCAGGAAGAGAATGCCACCAGGCTTCGCCAACTTGCGGAGGATCTCGGGGAAGCGAAGCGGCAGGCGGAGGCCGCCACGCAGGCCAAGAGCGAGTTCCTGGCCAATATGAGNNAAATCCGCACCCCGATGAATGGCGTAATCGGAATGACCGGTTTGCTTCTGGACACGGAACTAACGCCGGAGCAACAGCACTATGCCGAAATCGTGCGCACCAGCGGGGAGGCCCTGCTGACCGTGATTAACGACATTCTGGATTTCTCCAAGATCGAAGCACGGAAGTTGGTGCTGGAGATAACCGATTTCGATCTGCACTCGGTGCTGGAGTATGCCGCCGCAGTGCTGGCGATCAAGGCCTCCGAAAAGGGGCTGGAACTGACGTGTGAGCGGGAGCCGGGAACTCCCTGGCTGCTGCGGGGCGATCCCGGCAGAGTCCGCCAGGTGCTGGTGAACTTGCTGGGGAACGCCGTGAAGTTCACGCATCAGGGCGAGGTCGCCATCCGGGTACGACTCGAGGCGGAGGACGAACGCCAGGCTACCCTGCGTTTCACCGTGTGCGATACGGGCATTGGCTTCCAGCAGGGTCGAGCCACCGCCCTCTTCGAACCCTTCGTTCAAGGGGACGGATCCACGACGCGTCGCTACGGCGGCACGGGGCTGGGTCTGACCATTTCCAAGCAACTGGTCGAGATGATGGGTGGCCAAATCGGTGTCGAGAGCGAAGAGGGCAAGGGATCGACGTTCTGGTTTACGGCCGTATTTGAGAAACAACCGCGACCGAGCGTGGTGGTGACCGGCGCACCGCCCGGTCTGCAAGATACGAAGGTGCTGGTGGTGGACGATAACGCCACGAACCGGTCGTTGGTGTGCAGATTCCTGACATCCTGGGGTTGCCGCCCGCAAGAGTCTGCGGATGGAAACTCCGCCCTGGCGATTCTCCACGATGCCGCCCAGGGTGCTGACCCTTTCCAAATTGCGTTACTGGATAGAAGCCTGCCCGGCATGGACGGAGAAGAACTGGGGGTACGGATCGCGGCCGATCCTCAATTGAAGCAGACGGCGCTGGTGCTGATGACGGGCTTCGGCCGGCGCCGGCAGAGCGACTGGGCACGCCTGCAAGCGCTGGGGTTCACGGGACACGTTTCCAAGCCGATTTGGGAACACAGTCTGCGCGAAGCCTTGCGCCCCCTGGGTGCGAAGCCCAGCGGGGCCGCGCCCACCTCCGCAGCGGCCGGTCGGCAACCCAGAGTCGTGCAAAGGAAGAACCAAGCGCGAATCCTGGTGGCTGAAGATAACTTGACCAACCAGGAGGTGGCCGTGGCGATGTTGAATAAACTCGGCTATCGCGCCGATGTGGTGGCCCATGGCGTGGACGTCCTCCAAGCGCTCCGCGAGACCGACTATGCCGCGGTCCTGATGGACTGCGAGATGCCTGAGATGGACGGCTACGAGGCGACGCGCCAGATCCGGGAACGCCGGGCAGGGACGCGCAATCCGAACATTCCTATCATTGCCCTCACCGCTGACGCGATGAGCGGAGACCGGGACAAATGCCTGCAAGCGGGAATGAGCGACTACCTTACCAAGCCGGTCGAGCCGCGGCAACTGGCTGACGTCCTGGAGAAATGGCTGCTCCCGCCCACCGCCCCTGGCGAGGTGAGGCCACCCGCCGATCCGTCATCCGCAAAAACCAAAGCGGTTTTCGACCCCGCAGGTCTGCTGGCTCGTCTCATGGGCGACCAAGGCCTTGCCAACAGGGTCATGGCCGGATTCTTGAACGACGTCCCGCGGCAGTTGCGCACCCTGAAGAACAGGCTGGATGCAGGCGATGCACAGGGAGCCCGGCTGCAGGCGCATGCCCTCAAGGGGGCGGCCGCCACGGTGTCGGCCGAGGCCCTTCTCGGGCTCTGCTGCGAAGTAGAGGCGGCGGCAGCGGAGGAGTTGAGCCGCGCCTTGCCCCTGCTGCCCCGGCTGGAGGAACAATTCGAACTGCTCAAGGCCACTCTGAAGCAGTCTGGCTGGGTGTAGTCGAGCCTCAGGAGGGAATCACCAAGATGCGCACCCTTATCGTCGAAGATGACTTTACCAGCCGGCTTTTGCTGCAGGCGTTTCTCTCCCCATATGGCGAATGCCACATCGCGGTTAACGGCAGGGAGGCGGTGGCAGCGTTTCGCGCTGCCCAAGAGCGCGGACAAGCGTATGACCTGATCTGCATGGATATCATGATGCCGGAGATGGACGGTCACACCGCCCTCCGGGAAATCCGGGCTCTGGAAGAAACCGGAGGCACACCCCCCACGAAGAGGGTAAAGATCATCATGACCACGGCACTGAACGACGCGGAGAATGTCGTCCAGTCAGTCAATGCGTCGTGTGATGCCTACTTGTTAAAACCGATCGGCAGGGAGAAGTTGCTCGGCCACATCAGGGACCTTTGCCTCGTCTAGTCGAAGATCCCTCAGCATCAAGCCGAGAAGGCCGGGCCTTGGCATGATTCGCACTTGGCAAGCCGCCTGGATTCTCAAGTTGCTCCGCCTGCAACTCGGATCCAATAACGGGAGGATTTTGACCCGGTGCACAGAGAACGGTGGAAAAATTTGCGGTAAACCTTTCGCCCCTCATGGCCGAAAGGTAAATAGAAGGGATGACTCGCCATCGGAGGGAGCCACTGTGCGCGCACTTATAATTGACGACTCAAAAGCCATGCGGAGCATCTTGGGCAGAATGCTCCGGGGGTTGGACTTTGAAGTTGTTGAAGCGGCCAACGGCCGGGAAGCCCTGGAGCGGCTCCAAGGCCTCGGTAAGATCGACATCGCCCTGGTAGATTGGAACATGCCGGAAATGAATGGTTTCGATTTTGTTCGCGCCGTTCGGGCCGATCATATCTACGACGGTGTGCTCTTGATGATGGTGACCACCGAAACCGAAATGGAGAACGTCGTTCGAGCCCTCGCGGCGGGGGCTAACGAGTATGTTATGAAGCCCTTCACCCAGGAAGTCATTTTGGAGAAACTGCAAATCTTTGGGATGGCAGGTTCTTAGTCTATGCCCAAGATCAGAATCCTGGTGGTCGATGATTCGGTGGTCGTGCGGCGCATGGTCAGTGACGTGCTCGCTACTGATCCGCAATTGGAAGTCGCCGGAACTGCGGCTAACGGCAAAATTGCCCTGGCGAAGATTCCCCAGGTCAATCCTGATATCGTCATACTTGATGTGGAAATGCCGGAACTGGATGGGCTCGGCACGCTGGTGGAGATTCGCAAGTCACTACCCTCCCTGCCCGTCATTATGTACAGCACCCTAACCCAGCGAGGCGCGGAAGCCACCCTCGATGCCCTCTCCCGAGGTGCTACGGACTACGTCACCAAGCCCTCCAACGTCGGAAGCGCCGCCCAGGGGTTGGAACGCATTCGGACGCAACTGATTCCGAAGATCAAAGCAATTTGTGCCCGTATCTTGGGGTTCCCCGCGTCCTCTCTTCTGACTGCAACCGTGGCGGCCAAAACCACCCCGCCGCGCTTGGCATTTCCTCATCGTGAAGAGCGCATCGACATTGTTGCCATCGGTGTGTCCACAGGCGGACCCAATGCACTTGCCCTTCTCCTTCCAACCCTCCCGCGCGACCTTCCCGTTCCTGTCGTCATAGTTCAACACATGCCTCCCGTCTTTACTCGTCTCCTCGCGGAGCGCTTGGCTGCTAAGTCGCATATAGGCGTGGAAGAGGGTCACACGGGAGCCCTCCTGGAGCCTGGCTGCGCTTGGATAGCTCCTGGCGATTACCATATGGTCGTGGCCAGTGACAACCATCGGGTAACGCTTCGCACCTACCAGGGCCCGCCGGAAAACTCCTGCCGCCCGGCAGTGGACGTGCTATTCCGTTCAGTGGCCGACGTCTACAAGCCTCACGCGCTTGCTGTAGTGATGACCGGGATGGGCCAGGATGGCCTGCGGGGTTGCGAACGTATTCATGAGTTTGACGGGCAAATCCTGGCGCAGGATCAAGCGTCAAGCGTAGTTTGGGGAATGCCCGGGTTCGTGGCCAATGCCGGTCTGGCCGATCAAGTTTTGCCCCTGGATCAGCTCGGCATGGAAATCGTCCGCCGGGTTCGAAACGGCCGGGGTTCAACCAGGGAGTTCAAATTCGCCCCACGGACGGTACAGTCGAGTATTCCAAGATGATCCTCAGCCTACCGGAATTCAACTATATTCGCCGCCTTGTCCTCGATCAATCGGCGATTGTGCTGGAGGAGGACAAAGGATATCTCGTCGAATCCCGACTGTTGCCACTGGCCCGTCGCGAGGGGTTTGCTTCGATCAACCTTCTCGTGCAGCGGTTGCAGACCGAACCCTTTCACGGTTTGCATCGCCAGGCCGTGGAGGCCATGACCACTAACGAGACGTCTTTCTTTCGTGACTTCCATCCTTTCGAGGGTCTCAAAAAGTTCGTGCTGCCGGATCTGATCGCCCGGCGAGCAGCGGAAAGAGCGTTAACCATTTGGTGTGCCGCCAGTTCCTCCGGACAGGAACCCTACAGCCTCTCCATGCTGATTCGCGAGAATTTTCCGCAGTTGCTGACCTGGAAAATTTATATCCTGGCGACCGACCTCTCCACGGATATCCTCGCCCGGGCGCGCGAGGGGCGCTACAGCCAACTCGAAGTAAACCGTGGCCTTCCCGCCACCCTGCTGGTTAAGTACTTTCAAAAGCGAGGCTGCGATTGGTTTCTGCGGGATGACATCCGCAACATGGTGGATTACCAGATTGTGAACCTCGCCAACGCCTGGCCGGTCCTACCGCACATGGACATTGTGATGATACGAAACGTGCTCATCTACTTTAGTATCCAGACCAAGAAAGAAATCCTCGCCAAGGTTCGAAGGGTTTTAAAACCCGATGGCTATTTTTTCCTGGGGGGGGCGGAGACAACCTTCAGCATCGACGATTCCTTTGAGCGCGCTCAATTCGAACGCGCCACTTGTTATCGGCTTCGAAAAACCTAGGGAGCTACCAT
>PLWR01000234.1 GCA_003165615.1 Acidobacteriota bacterium
CGGATTTCACCGGATCGCTGCCTTGCGGCTGCGCCGACAAGATCGCAGGCAGCGGAAGTCTTAGGTTAACGCTTATGGGCCATCGGCCTGGGTCAAACGGTCCCCCCTTTTGACTGCTGAGCCCTGAAAGGGCGACCCATTAGCGCGCCCCTTCGGGGCTTGCGGTGGTACTCGTTCCATATTCCCCAGGGCGGTGCCCTGGGCTGGATTCGGTCGCCCCTTTGGGGCTCAAGAGCAGACAGCCGATGTCTCGGGTTCCTACCCCGAAGCCCGAACCGGCCACGGATGGGACGCGGTGACAGAGACGTTGCGCGGGTTCATGGGACGTATAGATAAAGGGCAATGTATGTGGCGCCCGCGGGGCGCCAGCCGCGGATTCGGATTGAGCCCCAAAGGGGCGATCCAATCTAGCCCAGGGCAACGCCCTGGGAATCAGGGAGCGGTTTCGAGGTCAAGCCCTGAAGGGGCGCGCCAATAACAACCTCTCCCAAAATCGCGATCGAAGACGAACGGTAATTGAGGGATTGAAGCCACGGCGTGGGCCGCCCCTTCAGGGCTTGCGGTGGTACTCGTTCCATATTCCCCAGGGCGGTGCCCTGGGCTAGATTGGATCGCCCCTTTGGGGCTCAAGAGCAGGCAGCGCAGTGCCCGCGCTCGCTCCAGGAATGGGAGCAGGGGCGCACGCGCCCGGAAAGCGCGGTGCGCGCCTACTTGACGGTGATGGATAGAAACCCGGAAGCGGTGGAAAAAGCCCTCATGAACAAGTCGTGAGATGCCAAGGGCATCAGGCATGAGAAAACCCCACGGCCAGGACTGGTCGCCCGCCATTAAGATCGGCGAACTTTCGGCCGCGGCGACAACGTGGCTCCCGCTTTCATTTTGAGCGAGCACCCCTCCCGCTGTCATCCTGAGCCCGCACTTTGGGCGAAGGACCCCTGTAGTTCGCTCTTCCCAGTGCGCCGCGATGAACTGCCGAGGTCCTTCGGCCCAAAAGAACCGGGCCTCAGGATGACAGTGCATCGCGCGTGCTTTCTTTTTCGGGGGGGTGGCGCCGGCATTGCTCTTTATGTCGGCAACCGTCAAGAAGCCAGAACAGCCCACGGACTGGACGCGGTGACTGAGATGTTGCCCGTGTTTGTGGGGCGCATACATACAAACCAATGTATGCGCCACCCGTGGATATTAATAAGCACGTTGTGGTTGCCATTCGAAGAACGGCAGAGTAAGGCAAACTACGCCTAACTCTGATGCACTACCCGCTGAATTGTCGCTCGGTTGGGTATACGGATCGAGCGAATGGTTACGGCTTGTCCGCAACCGGGGGCACGCTCTTGGCCACCGGGCCAGTGGGAACATTGGCAGGTGGCGGATTGACAGGGGGCGGATTGGCGGATGGCGCACTGGCGGGTGGCTTGGGCGTGGTAACTTCCTTCTTGGGAGGTTCGGGCGATTCTCCCGGAGGCGAGGTCTGCGAGGTTGGCTTGTTCGCCGCGGGCTCAACGGCGGGGGGCGCTGCCGTCTCCAGCAGTCGTTCCGGGGCGGCGCTGGCCAGAATATCCGTTACCTGGTCGGCGGTTTTTAGCAGGGGCGAGTGCGGGAAATCCTCCGCCGGCTTGTCCGGCAGGATCTGCCCCATGAAGTTCAGCCAGATGGGCAACGCCACGCGGGCGCCTTCTTCTTTCGGCCCCAGGGTGCGATGGTCATCAAAGCCCACATAGACTCCGCACGTCAGTGAGGGATTGAACCCAAGGAACCAGGCGTCCGTGAATTCATTGGTGGTTCCGGTCTTCCCCGCCACGGGATGCTTGGCCGCGAAGGCTCTTCCGGATACGGCCGTGCCGGAGTTGAAGACTTCCCGCAACATGGAAACCATAAGGCGCGCGGTCGAGGCGGGGATGACGTCGGTAACCTCGGGCGGGAAATCATCGATCAGCCGGCCATCGTAATTGGTCACCCTTGTCACCATGCGGGGAGCGATGTGGACCCCGTCGTTGGGAAAGGTGGTAAAGGCTGAGGTGTGCTCCAGGAGAGACAAGTCGGAGGCGCCCAGGGCCAGCGGCAGGTTGGGAACGAGCCGGGAAGTGATCCCGAATTTGCGGCAGAGCTTGATGACCTTGTCGACGCCGATGCGGGCGAGGGTGCGGACGGCGGGAACGTTGCGGGACTCGGCCAGGGCGTGCAGCACGGTGATGGTTCCCTCAAATTTGTCGTCGTAGTTGTGCGGCGCCCAGACTCCGGAGGAAGTATGGTAGCTCACTGGGGCATCCACCACCGTATCAAAGGGAGAAGTCCCGTCCATGACCGCCTGCGAGTAGACATAAACCTTGAAGGATGAGCCCACCTGGCGCTCCGCCTGTACGGCGCGGTTGTACTTGCTTTCCGCCCAGTCGTACCCTCCCACCATCGCCTTGATCTCGCCGGTGGAGTTGTCAATGGCCAGCAGGGCGCCTTGCACATCAGCATCCTGATCCAGGGTGGCCTTGGCGGTGGTCCCCTTGATTTCCTTGATCAGAAAGAGGTTAACATCCCCGGGACCGAACACGTCGGCGGCCAGGGTCTTTTTCGTCCAGGAAAAATCCGGCGGGGAAATTCGCGCCGTCAGATCGCCGAAGCGCACCTCGGCGTGGTCAGCTTTCACGTCCATCACCAGGCCGTGGACCAAATCACCGGTGGCCAGGGGCTTCTTCCAGTCATCGTCAACATAGGTTTCGAGACTGATGGGTCTTCCGTCGGAGGTCAGCAGGTGCTCCTTCAGGATGTTCCTCTCGGGTCCCCGCCAGCCCCGCCGCTTGTCGTCGTCGCGCAGGCCCTTTTTCAGGACAGCTTCCGCCACTTCCTGGGTCTTGAGGTTCAGCGAGGTGTAAACCCGCAAGCCTTTTTCACGGACGGCTTCCGGCCCGTACTTTCTCTCCAGGAATTGCCGGACTTCTTCCACAAAGTAGGGGGCCACGGTGTAATTCCAGCGCTGGATATTCAATCCCAGGGGGGCCGTGGTGGCATCATGGAGCTCGGTGGAATTGATTTTGCCCGTCTCGTACATGGCGAGCAGCACCTGGTTGCGCCGCCGTCGCGCCTGATCGGGATGCGTAATGGGGGAGTTCGCCGAGGGCGAGCGCGGCAGCCCCGCCAGCACCGCGGCCTCGGGCAGGTTCAATTCATTCAAATGCTTGCCGAAATAGAATTGCGCCGCGGCCTCAAAGCCGAAATTCCCGTGGCCCAGATCCACCTGGTTCGAGTACATGGTGAAAATTTGCGCCTTGGTGAAGTGTCGCTCAATCTGGATGGCCAGCAGGATTTCCTGGATTTTTCTCCGGAAGCTCTTGTCGGGGGTAAGGAAAAGCATCCGGCTGAGTTGCTGGGTCAGGGTGCTGGCGCCCTGGGTCTTGCGCCATTCCAGCAGGTCTTTGCTGGCGGCACGGAGGATTCCCACAACATCCACTCCCAGGTGGCTCTCAAAATGCCGGTCCTCGATGGCAATCACCGCGTTGCGAAGGACCGGAGGGATCTGGTTGTAGGTCACAATAACGCGGTGCTCCAGGGCGAAGCTGCCGATGGCCGTGCCGTCGTCGGCGTAGATTTCCGTCATCACATCGGGGCGGTAATCCTCCAGCTCGCGCACCTTGGGGAGATCGGAAGAGTAAACAAATACCAGTCCCCCCAGCGCGCCCAGTCCGGCGGAGAGAAGGACCAGAATCAGGAAAACAAATTGGCCGAAGAGCTTGCGGCTGCCCCCCGGGGGTGGAGGGTCAGGACGCGGGGGCACGGAAGTCAGAGGATAAAAGTCAGGAGCCATCAATAGTTCGTCCGGAACTCATTCTAGGCGCACCCGGCGCAGCAGTCAAACGCCCGCGCTGGCAGGTACTGGTGTCATTTGCGAGAAACGGATGCTCCCCCGTGCCGTCATTCCCTCCTTCGCGGGAATTGAAAGTTATCCTGCCGCGACTTGACATCCATACTCGCTTGAAAATAGAAGAATGGCGCTACGCTCGCTATTGAAAATTACTGATCAGGATCACGTCGCGAGAGGTGGTGCCGCGGGCGAGGGCGAGCTGCTTGCCGTCGCGCGACCAGCTAAAGGAGAAGATCTGCTCGGATTTGAAATTGGTGATCTGCTTGGGCGGGCCTCCCGCCAGCGGCTGACGCCAGATATTGGAAACGCCACCGCGGGTCAAGAAGTAGTCCAGCGCGTTCCCCTCCGGCGCCCAGCGAAATCCTGACGCACCCGGGGGGGAATCGAACCGATACACAGGCTCGCCACCACTGAAAGGAACCACGGTTAGGACCATGGGGCTCGAGAACGTGGCTCCAAAGGCCAAATGAGCGAGCAGCTTGCCGTCCGGGGAGACTTGGGTTCGGGGAGCACTCAGATTCTGTAGGCCCAACGGCGTAGGCGTACCTCCTTGAATAGGCACTCGCCACGCGCTCAGATCATTGAACCGGGCATACACCACCCACTGGCCATCGGGGGAACATGTCGGAAGGCCAGCCCACCCTTCGTTCGTCAACTGCGTGGGATTGGAACCATCCGCGTCCATTCTCCACACGTTGACCTTCTCATTCCGGTAGGCCTGAAAGACCATGAAGCGCCCGTCCCCGCAGGCTTCTGGAAACCAATTGTAGCGTTCGCTGGGGGTCAGCAACGTTCGGTTACTGCCATCCGGCCGCACGGCGTATAGTTCACCATTGGAGTTTTGATAAGCGATCCCGCCGTTGGCGATCCAAGAGGAGTGAAATACCGCCGGTCCTCCCGAGGTGATCTGGCGGGCGCGCGCCGCGTCGCCGGAAGGCGCCACCCAAAGGTCGGAAGCCCTCGTAACCTCGACAGTAACCAGGGCCTTGCCATCGCGGGTCAGGTCAAGAGAGTAATTCTGGTAGTCCATGAGATCGTTGGTAAAACGGCGTGCCTCTCCGCCGGGAAAGGAGATCTGCCAGAGCTGTCCGCGGAAGTTCCGGGAAGGGTCGCCTATGACCACCAGCAGGCCGCTCCCATCCGCCAGCCAGCGAGCCTTCCCCACCGGGTTGGGGGTTGAGTAAATTTCGCGTCGCGTTCCGTCCGCGACCGCTATGGCCGAAACTACGTCCCGCAGCCCCTTAGTGGCCTCGGTGGTCGTGACCGCAATGGTTTTTCCGTCCGGTGACCAGGCGGGCCCGAAAATGAACCCCGACATGACAAGTGACCGGAGTTTGGCCAGCAGCCGTTCTCCACTCCCGTCCACTTGCGCCACCAGGAAGTTAAGTTCACTCTTATCCGGATCTCCCCTGACAAAAGCAAATTGCCTGCCGTCGGGGGAAAAGCTGATGGGACCGTCAATATCGCGGACTAACCGGCGTGGTGCACCTCCCAGCACCGGCATCTGATAGAGGTAGCTGTACTGAGTGGTGCTTTTATCGGAGCGCACGAAGTAGATGTAGTTCCCGTCCGGCGAAAAGGTCAGCCCCGTGAAGTCCACTACATCCGGCGGCAGGATTTGGACGTCGCTGCCGGTGGCCACCTGGCGCACGTTCAGACTCTGCTTCTCTCCTTCCCGGAGCACGTAGACCACGTATTGCCCGTCGGGAGAAACGGCTACATCCATGGCCTTGCCGCTCTCGGTGAGCCGGACGATCTTCATGTTCTGGAGGTTCAATTCGCTCTTCCGTGCGCGCAGCCGGTAAAGGCTATAACCCAGCCCCACGAGCAAAAGCAGGAAGAAGCCGATCAACAGGCCCACCGCGAACTTGTGCCGTTTGGCCTCGCTGAAAAGGATGGCGCCGCTCGAAGACGGGGCGGCAGATGGCGGCGCAGCCATCTCTGCGGATGTTAAGGCTGCGGTACCCACCACCGATTGCCGGCCGGAGCTGCTGTCGCGCATCAGGCGCTTGAGGTCGGCGCGCAGGTCCGCCGCGTGCTGGTACCGAATCTCGCGATCCTTCTCCAGGGCCTTGTTGAGGATGCGTTCCAATTCCGCCGGGCAGCCGGGATTCAATCGCACCGGCGAGGTGGGAGCCTTGTGCAGAATCGCGTCAAAGATAA
>PLWR01000170.1 GCA_003165615.1 Acidobacteriota bacterium
CGAGCTGCGAAAGTTGGGCTAACAGCGCTCAAGCTCTGTTTGCGGCATCCAATGCTCGATGGATATTTGTCAAGTATTTACCAGGAAATTCTCAAGAACAACTCTGGCCAATCTGGCCGTGAATTTTCAATGACCTCCAGTTCGCTGAGAAGACCCCTCGGCATTCCGGGGACGCGCCTGGAATACCTTCCATGGACTCCACCCAGGCGTTAGTGCGCGCAGACGGTCCGATTAGAGGTTTCCAACTCTCCGCTGGGCACCCAAACCTTTAAAGCAAATACCATGCCAATGAGACCTCACGGTTGACCCGACTTGTTGGCAACGCCAAGGACAATTCCCCTCCCTATGAAGTTTAGGCTAATATGGGAAACCGAAAGATCGGCGGCTCTCAATTCGAGCACATCATGCGCGAGAAAATACTTTTCCAAAGCGAAGCGGAGTTCATAACCTGGATACGCCGCCGAACCCCTCGCCACGTGGCGGGCCTGACCTTGGGCATTGGCGATGACGCCGCACTGGTGGCGGTTCCGCCCGGGCAGGAACTGATCCTAACGACGGACATGTCAATCGAGGACGTCCACTTTACCTCCAAACTCCACCCACCGCGAGCAGTGGGGCATCGGGCGCTGGCGCGTTCCTTGAGCGACATCGCCGCCATGGGGGGAACGCCGCGTTATGCCTTGATTTCCCTGGCCATATCGCGGCGTACGAAGAGAGCGTGGCTGGAAGGCTTCTTCGCGGGATTATTCGCGCTCGCCCGGCGATTTGCCGTCGTCGTCATTGGCGGTGACACCGCCGTCTTCACCGGCCCCACCACCGTAGACGTGATCGTGACGGGCGAAGTCCTGCGCGGCCAGGCTTTGCGCCGTTCGACCGCCAAGGTGGGAGATCAGATCTTTGTCAGTGGCCGCCTCGGCATGTCTGCGCTGGGACTGCGCTTGCTGCCGTCGCTGGGCCGCCCTCGAAAAGCATTGGAAAAGGCGGCCATCCGCGCCCATCTTTTCCCTCAGCCCCAATGCGCCCTCGGTCGGTTCCTTTCCGAGCACCGGCTGGCCAGCGCCATGATGGACCTGAGTGATGGCCTTTCCCTCGATCTTCGGCGGCTCTGCGACGCGAGCGGCATTGGAGCGAGTTTGCATGCGGATCGAATCCCCACCCCTCCCATTCCCGATACCGATGACGCTCTGAGTTTGGCACTCCACGGTGGAGAAGACTATCAATTGCTCTTTACGGTTCCAGCCGCCAAGTGCTCAAGAATCCCTCACCACTTTGGCAGAATCCCTCTCCACTGCATTGGAGAAATCCGCGCCTCTCGAGCGATTAGCCTGATCACCCCGGATGGCAATACGCTTCCCATCGAAGCCCACGGATGGGACCATTTCGCCCGCACTTCGCATCGCTAAAAAAGGGACACAGTTCTCATAACACCCAATGGTAGAGCCGCCCAATCCCTCCGGACGGTCAAATGGATTTGCACCCGAAGGCCGCAGCGCGGATCGGCTTGTTTCCCGCCGTTGAGAGTGCTACGCTTCCAAATCAGGAGGGGCATATGCGCAGACTACATATCGTTTTATTGTCCTTGGCAATTGCTTTCTGTCTTGCCGGCACTAACTCCTGGGCCCAACGGGGTGGCGGGGGACATGGCGGCGGTGGCGGCAGGGGTGGTGGCGGCGGTTTCCATGGCGGCTCCGGTGGTGGAGGTTCGCGCGGTGGTTTTGGCGGCGGAGGCTTCCGCGGCGGCTATGGTGGCAGAGGATATGGGTACGGTTACGGCTATCGGGGCGGTTGGGGATATGGTTATGGCTTCGGGTTAGGCTGGGGGCCATGGGCCTATTGGCCGGGAGCGTATTACGGCTATTACGGGGCGTGGGGATATCCCTACTACGCGTACTATCCCTCCTATTCGTCCTACCCTGACTACTCGTCCAACCCGTGCTATCCCTATGGTCCGTACGATTGCCGCATCTCCGGGTACGGCGCCGTTTCTTCTTATGCGCCCAACCCCGCTCCGGCTGGACCAAATCCGGCAGCGTATTCCGAGAGGGCCACTTCACCGACGGCGTATTCCCAAGTAAGCGCTTCAGCGGTGACGCACAGCGCCTACGTTGGGGACGGACAGTGGCATCACTTTGGCCCTCAGCCCGCTCCGGCAATACGCGCCGCATCGCCCCAAATCGTACCGCATTCACAGGAAAGCCAGTCGCCGCACACTTACAAAGTCTCCGTGGCAGAAGTTCATTGATGCGGTATTCGTCTTATTTGGCGCGCTCCAGGCGGCCGCCTTCGCGGCGGTCGGCGCGCAGGAGCAGAACCGAGAAGACCAGGCCGCAGAAGCCCAGCGCGGCGAACATGATCTGGCTGGCGGTATAGCCGTGCGTGGCGTCGCGCAGCGCCCCGTTGGCGACAGGGTAGGCCGCCAGACCCAAGTTTTGAATGGCGGTCATCAAACCGAACGCCGTGCCGACGCAGCGCGCGTCCACGATGAGCGGTACCGACGGCCAGATACAGGCGGGGACCAGCACGAAAGCTGCGCCCAGAACGGTCATCGAGAGGACCGGAGAAAGGTGCGTCAGCCCCAGGAGCAGGTGCGCGGGAACGATGAGCAGCGAGCCCACCACCATGAGGGTGGCGCGGCGGCCCAGACGATCGACAAAGTTGCCGGCGAAGGGCGCGAGCACCATGGAGGCCGCGATGATGATCGATGTGGTGCCCTGAGCCGTCGTAAACATGTGCGTGAGGTTGTAGAACACTCCGGAGAGGAAGCCTAATCCTTCCGCGGAAGCCATCGGCATGCCCCACTTGTCGTGAAAGAAGTCGGTGGCCAGCGCGGTAAAGGGAAAGATGGCGGAGTAGAACGTAACGCAGATTCCCACGGCGTACCAGTAAGAGGGACGAAACTTGCCGACGTCGCTCCAGGTGATCTTGTCGCCGGCGCCGGCCTCGGGCAGATGCAGGATGGGCTCGGCGTGGCTGTCCATCAGGGTGTAGATCCAGTTGCAAAGCAGGCTGGCCACGCACAGCGCCGCCGCGATCCAGAGCGCTCCGCGCCATCCGAAACGGCTGGCCAGCAACTCTTCCGTATTGAAAGAAAACAGCGTGCCAAGCCGGGCGATGGTGAGCGTGATGCCGAAGGCCATGGCCAGTTCCTTGCCTTCGAACCAGCGCGCGGTGATGGCGCTCTGCGCGACGATCATGGATTCGGAGCCCATGCCGAAGAGAACGCGTCCGGCGTAAAGTACAGGCAGGCTGGGCGCCCAAGCCACCATAGCGGCGCCGGCTACCACGAAGCTGGAGAAGATCAGGCTGGCGCGGCGCACGCCAACTCGGTCGATGAGGAAGCCTCCGGCCAGGACCGCAAATACGGCGGCCACGCTGT
This sequence comes from Acidobacteriota bacterium, assembly GCA_003165615.1. The sequence goes on from PLWR01000170.1 coordinate 3,377, forward strand.
ACATCGTGTACATTGTGCCGATGGCAGCGCGGTCGGTGTGGAATACCTGGATGAGGGTGGTCTCAATGGCGCCAACGCTGTCATAAGCGAAGTAGCTGCCAAAGGCCATCAGCGCGGCGAACGCCAGAATGATGAAACGGTAAGGTCTGCCCGCGGGCGCAAAAAAACTGTGGTCTGACTGTGCCATAATTTTGGGAGTATAACATTACGCGGAAAGAGTGCCGCCCTACATCATCTCGGCACTTTACGTTGTCATGCTTAACCTAATTCGAATATGAGCCCCCTCCGCTTGATAAAACACCACGCCGACGGAGGATCGATGACGTTACCACGAGCAAAAAACCGACCAACAGGTAAAGCTACCAGTGACTACATACGAGTCAAGATGACCCTGAGATATTAAAGCACGCACAATTAGGATGGCTGAGAAAATAACCATAAGAATCGAAAAGACCTGGGCCAGTTTCGCAAGAATTCGCGGCAAGTGAAAACGACTCTTTCGCAAGCCTACGTGCACTAACCGTCTGTCGATCCAGAATCCGACCCAATACCAAAGAAGGACAACCATCGGAGCCGACGCTGCCGATGTCCAGAGATCCCCTTCGCGGTGCAAAGTGACGGCCAGCAATGCCGCCAGAACCATACCAGCCACTTGCGCAGGGAGATTCAGGCTGCTTGCAATCAACTCCGTCTTTAATGTGCGGCACGGGGGCGGCATTTCGATATTGTCCCCTTCTTGGGCAAAAACACTGCTTTGCGAGGAACTCCAAAGATACATGCATGGCCCCTGCGCTTGCCGGCCCCAATAAGCACTCAGGCATAGAACACCATACAAGAGAACTTGGACCGGCGGGAGCAGGTGTCGGAACCCAATAAGACGGACTATCTTGCTTACCCCACCAGGGGCCGGCGATCCACGAACTGAGAGCCGGCCCCGTATCCTTTGACCTTTACCATTTCCCCTTTAACCTTCTCCGCCCTTACTCCCCCAAAATCTCCAAAAATCTCCCCACCGTCACGATACCGCGATAGAAATTGGGGATGTGGAACTTCTCGTTGGGAGCGTGCAGGTTGTCGTCGGGCAGGCCGAAGCCCATAATCAAGCTGAGAATGCCCAGATGGCGGGCAAAATCGCCGACGATGGGAACCGAGCCGCCGGAGCGGATGAAAACCGTCTCCTAGCCC
>PLWR01000622.1 GCA_003165615.1 Acidobacteriota bacterium
ATCGATTCCAAACCCTACCCTCCGCGTGGCTGGGTAGTGTCCTATTTTGAATGTAGCGCCGCCCTTTAGGGCGGCACATGCCGGGCTAAAGCCCGGCGCTACGCCGCAGATTAGGACACTACCCGTGGCTGTCCAACCCCCGCCTTGCGAAGCGCGATGGAAAGCCCTTCCAGCGTATAAGGTTTCCCAAGGAACGCCGCCGAGCGCGCGTCGGGAGCGTCGCGCAGAATCTCGCCCGTGCTGTAACCAGAAGCGAAGAGCACCCGCACCTGGGGATCCATCACGCGCATCCGGCGGTAGGTCTCCAAGCCGCTCAGTTCCGGCATGATTAAGTCCATCAGAACGTAGTCGATTTTCCCGCGCATCTGCTCATAGGTCTGGAGCGCCTGCTTGCCGTTTTCAGCCACCAAAACTCGGTAACCGAGCCCTTCCAATCCTTCGGTTGCGAAAGCACGGACAAGCGGCTCGTCGTCTACCACCAGCACGGTTCCGCGGCCGGGTTGTAGTTGTTCCAACCCTCCGATGCCGGTCGGGGGGGACGGGGCAGGAATCTGGGGAAGGGAGATGGTGAACTGCGTGCCGTGGCCGGGCTCGGTCTCCACTTTCACGAACCCATCATGGTTTTTGACGAATCCGTAGACCATCGCAAGACCCAGGCCCGTGCCGCGCCCCGGCTCTTTGGTGGTGAAAAAGGGCTCGAAGATGCGGGGCAGGGCTTCGGGTGTAATTCCCGCCCCCGAGTCCTGAACAGAAATGCTGGCATAGTGCCCCGGATGGCAATTCGCAGGGAGCTCCGGCTGCTGCGCCTCAAGGGTGACGCTGCTCGTTTGAAGGGTCAGCGTTCCCCCTTGTGGCATCGCGTCCCGAGCGTTAATGCACAGGTTGAGCAGAGCCTGTTCAAGGTAGCTTGGCTCCGCGTTCACCCACAGCGGCGCGCTTCCCGTGTGGACGGCGACCGCGATATTGCGATCGAAAGTCCTCGCCACCATGCGCCTAATCCTTTCCAGGGCGTCGTCGACGCACACGGGCTTTACCTGCTGCTGGTCCGGTCGGGCAAGTCCCAGGAGTTGGCGCGTCAAGTCCGCGGCACGCTGGGCTGACTGCTCGATCATGCTCATGGAGTCTTGCAAGGGATCATTGGAATCGAGCCGCTGACGGGCCAATGACGCGAAACCCAGAATGACGCTCAGCAGGTTGTTAAAGTCGTGGGCAATGCCGCCCGCCAGGGTTCCCAGAGCCTCCATCTTTTGCGCCTGGAAAAGCTGCTGTTGCAACCGCTGGCGCTCTTCTTCTGCCTTCTTGCCTTCATTGATGTCCTGCACCATTCCCAGGAAGCAGGCGGGGCGGCCCGCCGCATCGTGAAGAAGGGAAATGCTGGTGGCGCACCAGACCGATTCACCTGTCTTGCGCAAATAACGCTTTTCGAGATTGACTGGGCCCGTGCCGTCCTCGCGCAGTGCCTGCAATTGCTCCTGCTTGGCCGCCGCGTCCTGAGGATGGGTGATTTCGATGAAGTGTTTCCCCTGCAACTCTTCGCAGGTGTATCCCAGCAAGGCCGCGAAGGCTGGGTTTACCGTGGTAAACCGCCCATCCAGGCCCGCGAGCGCCACCCCAAAGTGAACCTGCTCAAAGATCGACCGGAAGCGCTCTTCCGAGACGCGCAGTTGCTTATACAGTTCGCTGCGCTCCAGCGCCAGCGCGGCCTGCGTCGCCACCTGATCGATCAGCTTGCGGGTTACAGAACGAATGCCATCCGCATGTTCGGCCGCCACATCGAGGACTCCCAGCACGTTCGTGCGGGTTTGCAAGGGAACAACGTAGGCGGATCGCGCTTGGGCTCCGAAACCCTGACAGCGAGGGTCTCTTTCGACCTGTGGAACATAAACCGCCTCCCTTTGGCGAATCGCCCAGGCCAGTAGTGTGGGATCCTTGAGGGAAACGACGCGCCGGAATCCACCATCTTTTCCTCCACACGCCACTCGCTGAAGTTCCTCCGCAGGTTCGTCCAATCGATAGATACGCGCATGGCTCAGGCGCTCGCGGTCAGCCAAACGCGAGAGAATCGATCCCAGCACCGATTCAACGTCGAGGGCGCCGGCCAGTGCGGCATTGACCTCCACCAAGAGAGAAAGCTGGTGGGTCCGGGCTTCCGTTTCATCGCCCGGCCCCGCGACGCCGTAACTGGGTGCAAGCGGCGTATTGAGCGGCCCCACAGGTGGCGCGGGACTTTGCGGGAAATTGATGGGCGGGCTATTACCGGGTGTAATGGTGGCCATCCTGCTCCTTCTTAGCGATGGATCTTCGGTTGCCGGCGCTCTCTTGGAAGCTCGCAATCGCCAATGTTTCAGCGCAACTCATTAATTCCAATACCCGCAAAGGCTCCCCCCTGCGATCAAATTCCCCTGCGCGAGAATGGGCTGTCTGATCGGCCGGCGTGCCGGTGACAGCTCGGCACCCTTCATGCGCAGTAACCCTCCAATTATCCTTCGGCATAAAGAAGGTTAGACTTGAGTAATCCTGGTAGATTAGAGACGGTTTATTTTGGGAATTGCCCGGACGTTGGTGACCCTAGGAAGAAGCCCATGGTAAGGATTGGTTGTTCGCCATGAAGATTGGCGGACTTTTAGTTGCTTTTGCACCTTGGCCCGCCATTGTTATGGCATTTTATCAACTTCGCATTGTAATGTGCATGTCACATGCTTATCACACTCTGTTAATCACCCTCTTTCACCATGGTAGGGATCACTAATCCGAGGGGATATCCCCGGCACTGCTGGGGAGGCAGCAGAAGTAAACCAATTTGGTAAAGTGATTGGCCATCCTTGCGGTTACAGTGGCAGCGTGTGGTCGCCGTTTCATATGGCTTTGATTCTCGCCTCTAATTCGGTTGCTATCAGGTCCTTTGGGAGACCAGCGACCCTGAAACCTCCGGCCAAGCCGGGGGAAACTTACAAGCGTCGGGTTTGTCCCCGGACGAGGAGTTCTAAACTCTTTCTCGGGCAGTTTTAACGCAAAAATCTAAGGAGCAAATGATGCACAAACGCAGGCTTGTCACCCCTAGAGTAGTGGGCATGACGATGCTTCTCATGGGTGTCTCGACATGGGGCATTCTTGCCAACGATGGCACTTCGTCCACGGGGGATGCCACCACGCCTTCCGCGACGGGCGCGGCGAAACCCAGCGCCAGCGCCAACGAGCAAATCACCGCTCTCAAGCAACAGATGGCTCTTCAGCAGAAACAGATCGAGCAGATGCAGAAAGCCTTGGCGGAGCAGAAACAGCTTCTCGAACAGCTCACCAAGCCCGCTCCTGCCACGGAGCAAGTGGCGCAACCCGTTCAACCGGCGCAGCCCGCAAAGCCGGCCGTGAGCACTGAGCGAGCCTCCCAACCGCATACCACCAGTCTCGGTGAGGTGGCTTCCACCAGCCCCATGATTCCCCAGTCACAAAAGAAGGTGGACAACTCCATTGCACCCCTGGGGGCAGGGTCGGTATCGATTGGCCGCTCTGCGGCCGGAGGAGATGATACCTCGCCGCTTCAGATTCGCATCGGCGATGCGACCATCACCCCCGTGGCGTTTATGGATTTCACCAGCATCTATCGCAACCATGATACCAACGGCAGCATTGCGACAAACTTTGGCAACATCCCCTACGCCAGCACCAGCGCCTATGCGCCCAACCTCAGCGAGTTTCGCCTGAGCACGGAGAACTCCCGCATCGGCATGCGCGTGGATGCGGACGTGAAGGGCGCCCACGTGATCGGCTACATGGAAGCTGACTTCCACGGGAACAACGCCACCAGCGTTGCCGCGGTCACCAACAGCAACACGTTGCGCGAGCGCTTGTACTGGGTTGACCTCAACACGGGACATTTTGAAATCCTGGGTGGCCAAACCTGGAGTTTGTTGACTCCTGGGCGCTCCGGTATATCCCCGCTCCCCGCCGACATCTTCTATTCGCAAGATGTAGACTTGAACTACCAAGCGGGCTTGGTTTTTGCCCGTGTCCCGGAACTGCGCCTGGTTTGGCACCCCACGAAGCAAGTGGCCTGGGCTTTTGCCATCGACAGCCCTGACCAATACGCCGGAGGCAACGGCGGCTCCGGGACCATCGTCCTTCCTGCCCTTCTCAATACCTCCGCGACCTATCAGGGCGAACTGGACTACGGCAGCGGCAATACCCTGTCCACTCCCAACGTAGCTCCTGATCTCATTTCCAAGCTGGCCTTTGATCCCAACAAACACATTCACTTCGAATTGGGGGGAATTGAACGTAACTTCAAAGTCTATTATCCCGGCGTCGCTGCCACCAGTTCCGCCGCTGCCATCCCTGCCAACACTTTCTCGGCGGAGGGCGGCGCCGTTTTCGTCAATGCGAGCGCGGAAATATTCAAGGGTTTCCGCCTGCTGACCAACAACTACTGGAGTGACGGCGGTGGCCGTTACATCTACGGCGAAGCTCCGGACCTGATTGCCCACGCCAATGGCAGCATCTCCCTGGTCCACAGCGGTTCAACGGTGACGGGTTTTGAGTACACCCAGAAAAAGACGATGATCTATGGCTACTATGGTGGAATCTACATCCAGAAAAACACCGCCTACGACGCCAATGGAACCACCCTCATCGGCTATGGTATGGAAAAAGGTGCAAGTGCCACCAACGCTGAGAATCGCGCCATCCAGGAAGCCACGGTTGGATTCAACCAGACCATCTGGAAGAATCCCAAGTATGGCGCCCTGAACTTCATGGGCCAGTATTCGTACCTCACCCGTGCTCCCTGGTATGAGCAGCTCGGCAAACCAGCTAACGCAAGCGTCGATATGCTGTTCTTCAACTTGCGCTACTCGCTGCCCGGTTCGGCTCCCACCATGGGGAAGTAAGCTTCTCCACGGTTCAATATCGTACTGCGCGTATTCCTCTCGCTTCAGTGTGGGCTGCGGCCCACACTGAGGTGAGAGCCAACTTCCCGAAAATTCCACTTCCGTTTCGATAGTGTCTTAGTTTGAATTTGTAGCGGCGAGTTTACCTCGCCATATGGCGGCGTAAAGCCGCCTCCACATCAGACTGAGACACTAATCCCGTGTTCCCCCACTTGACAACCCGCCTCGAGAATGATTGACTGAGCCGGCCACCCACTTTGAAATGGTGCGCGAAGAGGCTTGGGAATGAAACAATGCAATGCCATATCAAGGAGGGATCTCCTGCAGAGCGTGGGAGCCGTCGCCGCCGGGGATCTCCTGGGCAGTTCCCGTGAGCGCGCCGCTGCTGCCGCATCTTCAATGGGCTCGGGCAAGGGAGATAAACCGCCCCGTATTTTGGCTCTGATTGGGGACCGCTATCACAATTCGGATTACATACGGGTCAGCTTGGACAGACTCTTCGGTGAGTTACATCTTCCTGTCGATTACACCACCAATTACGATCGCCTGTCCCGCGACTTACTGCGTAACTATCAGCTTTTTGTCTTCCTCCGCGATGGGATGATCTGGCCGGGCGGATATCTCGGGCCGGCGGATGCTTACACCTGTTACGAGAGTGGGCTGGAGAATCCCGGCGATTTTCCCAAAGAAGAGCCGAAGAGTTGGATGACGGAAGAGCAGGGGGAAGCGGTGAAGGATTTTGTGGCGGCGGGAAACGGCTTGTATTCGCTCCACAACAATAGTCACGTTGCGCTTACCTCCCCGGCTTACCGGGAAGTGATGGGAGGAGCCTATAACGGCCATCCGCCCCAGCGGCCTTTCAAGGTGAGGGTGGTTAACAAGGATCACCCCATCACCCAGGGCGTCCGCGACTTCATGGTGAACGACGAGCAGCATTTTGTGATTTACGACAAGGACGAGAAGAATATCCTGCTGCGCGCTGAAAATACCGATGGGCTTACCTATGAAAATCAGGGAACGACATCGATTAGTGGCTGGGCCCACGAGTATGGCAAAGGACGAGTGGTATTTACCGCCGTCGGGCACAATATTCACGCGCTCTGGCAGCCCCAGTATTTTCAACTCCAGAAGAACGCGGTGCGCTGGCTGCTGAACATGATTTGACCGCGCCCACCCCCCCCTCCCGCATTCCCCCAGTTGTAGCGCTGCGCTTTAGTTCAGCACGTGCCGGGCTAAAGCCCGGCGCTACAAGTACCAATGTCTCTGACGTACTACACTAGTCTCGATTTTCGACAAAACTCATCGGCCAGCGTCGCGCGCCATCGATGACAGCGAGGATTTGAATTTCATCCTGGGTAGGACGATAGGCAACGATAAAGGGAGTATGAACAACGCTGAGTTCACGGGTCGCAGGGACACGGCCCGGGTGGCCGGCGGACGGGTAACGACCCAACACTTCCACTGCTTGAAAGACGCCTGCCACGAGGCGTGAGGCGGCACTCGGGTTGTCTTGCCGGACGTACTCATAAGCCGCATCGAGGTCCTGTTCGGCCAGCGGCATCCAGCGAATCTTCGGCTTGGGGATCATCGCAGGCGACGCCGCCACTTGGCACGCACTTCCTCGTGGTCCGCGCCCATCCCGGCATTAGCTTGCCGTAGACCTTCCTGGATATGCTCGATCTGCCAGCGCTGCACATCCAGGTAAGCGCCCACGGCCTCGTTGAGCAGGAAGGTGCGATCACGAGTTTGCACCTGGGCGAGTTTGTCGAGGGCGGCAACCTTTTCCACTTCAAGCCGAAAAGAGATGGTCTTCTTATTGGTGGTTCCGTTGTGTATGATCAGATAATATGGTATATTATGCCATAATTCAACCGTCAGAATAATGGCTCACCCCCAGTCGCCAATCCCGCATCGCCGCAAGGGGTTAGCCGAGCAGGCGGTGGGCGTCGGCGAGCTTGGCGGGAATCTCCAGACCTTGTCGGCAGTCGGTCAGGCAGGTGCCGCACACCTGGCAGGCGTCGCCTTTCTTGTCAAGCTGCGCGTAGAGCCGCCGGGCGCGCTCACGGTCGCCGTAGTCGGTGGCATAGCGCTCATAGCGCAGGATGTCAGCAATGGCCACGCCTTGCGCGCAATGACTCATGCAGTCGTTGCACAGGCGGCAGACTTCGCGGTCCGCGTAAGCCGTCATCATCTCGATGGCGCGAGCATCCGCGGCCCGCAGCGGCTTGCCGGCGCCTGAATAAGTATCAACAAATTGGTCCAGGCTGTTGATCTGAATCACCGCGGTGCTGAGGTCAGTGCTGGTGGTGAGCCAGCGGGCCAAGGCGTGGTGGGGCGTGGTTCCCTCCGGGAACTTGCTCATGAATTCGCTATCGGCTTGCATGCGCGCGGCGCCTCCCGTGGTTTTCATGGCGGTGGTCCCGAACCCTTTGCTCCTGGCCATGCTCACGAAGTTGGTGAGGGCTTCCATATCGCCGAAGGTGTAGGCAAATTGGGCGTGCTCGTACAAGCCCTCTTCCAGGACAGCGGTAAGGATCGCGACACGATCCTCTCCCCCGGGTACCCGGGCATTGCCGTTGTAGCTGTGCTGGGAGAGGGCCATGTGGCGCACCAACCCTTCCTTCTTCAAGCGCTCGTAGGCGCGGATGAACCCCCGGTTTTCCTTGTGCTCCGCGATATTGTGGTAGCCGAAGTGAAGCACCATGTCGTCGAAGTAACGCAGGCCGGTGCGCTCAACGGCTTGCTTGACGGACTGGTAGTCGGCTTCTTCTTCGATGAATCCGGTTTCGTGATTGCCCCGCACGCGGTCGACGCAAATTTCGCAGTAATAAGCTTCTCGATTATTCAGGATGGCCTGCGGGGCTCCCCCGGAGGCCCATTTCTGGCTCTTGTGCCAATAATTGATGCCGCACAATATGCCGGCCTCGATGGCCTCAGGAGCCCAGTCCCCCGCCCCGATCAGCACGGAAACCTTGCGGCCGGAGCGGTCCAGAGTGCGCCGGGGCAGGCGCCCCACCTTGGCCGCAGCCTCTTCAACCTCTTTCATGGGCACGCGCCCGCAGGCACTGCCCAGTCCCGCTGCCAACGCTCCGGCGGAGGTGGCGATGAACTCCCGGCGTCCAATGCGATTTCTGCTGTCCATAAAGCCTCCTTTTGGCAATCAACAGGCTGCGGAAAAATCCCGCACACTGTCATCCTGAGGAGGCNNGCATTTGCTTGAAAATTCAAATGCCGGGGTCCTTCGCTTCGCTCAGGATGACAGCATTGGGGCATTTTTCCGCACGCTGTTAAGCCCCCGGGCCCGCCTGGTTCAGACGATTGCTGACGGCGAAGGCCAAGGCGGTCAGGGCCGTGGCTATTTCCGGCGAATCTTCATACGCGACGAGCCGAACAAAGTACGGTCCCTGGCGAAACGTCAAGCTGCCCTTGGCGTAGCGGCTGGCGTCGCCAAGCGCGAGCGGCTGGCTCCCTTCCGCCGATTCGGAATCGTAGATCTTCCGCGCCCCCGAAGTACTGCCCATCACGTAAACGTCGACGGTGGCATCGGTCTTGCGGTTGAACTTATAGTCGCTGGTGAGCGTCTTGACCATGCCCGCTTGGATATACTTGTCCGCGTCGCCGTCAATGTACTCCCACAAATGGCTGGCTTCAAAGGTGCGCGTCGTGCTGGATTTCACCCAGCCCGGGGCCGAGATGCGGTCCGAGAAGAAGTCGACGGGCGTGGAACTTTTCTTGGAGTGGCAACCTACCATGAGGCTGGCGAGGATAACCGTTACAGCATAGCCGAATGGCCGCCACCAAGGCCAGCTTCGCCGGCATGAAGAGCGCCCACATCGAACTCCGAACCACAAAACCTGTTTGGGGGCGGCTCTGCCGCGCTGCGGTCGCTGTGTGAACGCTTTGCCCGCCGCGGAGGGCACGGAGACGCCGCCGCATGTTGCCCTAATGGCCGCTCGCGAGGCGCAGGGGTTCGCTGATTTCTCAGCAATACGAAAATGGGAGTCAAACCGGATGGGTATCATGGCGCGAGACTCTTGCAACCGGATCGCGACGGCTAACGTTCGGAACACTCCTAGCCTATATTACCGGTACCACCTTGTCAAGGGACAAACTGTCCGAGCGTAATGTTTTCACCTCGGTGGCGTCTGCGTGAAAACCCTGATCTGTAGCGGCGGTCTCTGACCGCCGATTTCTAGAATCAACAACCTCGGCGGTCGGAGACCGCCGCTACAGCGCGCCAGGACGTGGTAAGATTTGCGCCACGAAAGCATCATGCGCCCAGGCGACTAATTCTCCAATCGGCGCAGGAGGAAGCATGCTTGACCCCAAGGCGTTGCTGGCATACTGCGAATCGGAGTTGGACGCGCTCACGCATTGCTTGCGGCAAGCGGTGGAAATCGAGTCGCCCAGCCTGAACCCGGCGGCAATTGACCGCATGGCGAATTTTTTTGCCCAGGAGTTCCGCCAGCGCGGGGCGAAGGTCCAACTGCTCAGCCACGCCACAGCGGGTTCGGCTTTGGTGGCAGAATTTGGAAAGGGTGGGCATGGGGCCAAGCCCATTCTGCTGCTCGGCCACTTGGACACGGTTTGGGACATTGGCACGCTGGCAGAGATGCCATTTCAGGTGCGGGACGGGCGCGCCTACGGGCCGGGAATTTACGACATGAAATCCGGCATCGTNNGAATTTACGACATGAAATCCGGCATAGTGTGCGGCCTCTGGGCCGTGCAGGCCCTCGCTGCTTTGAAGATAACCCCTGCTTGCCCCATAAGATTCTTCCTGAACGCGGATGAAGAGGTGTCAAGCATCGCGTTTCGCGGCGAGCTGTTGGCGGAGGCTCGCCGCGCCCGCGCCGTCTTGGTGCTGGAGCCGGCCGCGGCGCAGGGAGCCCTCAAAACCGCCCGCAAAGGAGTCGGCGAGTTTCATGTCACCGTGCGCGGCCGGTCGGCTCACGCGGGAGTCAACCCCTCGGCAGGCGTCAACGCGATTTCCGAGTTGGCCCGGCAGATTCTGCGCATTGAAAAGCTGGCACGCCCCAGGCGGGGCCTGACCATTAATGTGGATGTTATCCAGGGCGGAACACGCACCAACGTTATCCCGGAGCTTGCCATGGCGCGCGTTGACGTGCGCGTGCCCACGGCGCTTGATCGCGAGAAGATTGAGCAGAGAATGCGCGCTTTGTCACCCATCAACCCCGAGGCCAAACTGGAAATAACCGGCGGCATCAATCGTCCACCCCTGGAACGGAAGATGGCAAGCGGGCTCTTCCGCAAGGCGCGTGAATTGGGCCGCCAAATGGGCCTGGAACTTCAGGAAGCCGCCACCGGAGGAGGCTCCGACGGCAACTTTACCGCAGCGTTGGGAATCCCCACGCTCGACGGCCTGGGCGGAACCGGTGACGGAGCCCACTCCCGCCACGAGCACGTCATCGTTCGCGAACTGCCCCAGCGCGCCGCTTTGTTGGCGGCGTTAATGGCATCGGTCTAAAAGGGAGCCCGATTCTGCGTTCGGCGAGAAATTCGGGCTATTTTTCCACCATATCGCGGATCTTGGTGATAAGGACGTTGGGATCGTAGATAGGTTTTTCGAGGTAGGCATTGGCTCCGGAGGCGGCGAGCAAACGTTGGCGATCGCCCTCCATGGCGTGGGCGGTGGCAAGCAAAATGGGCAGTGACTTGCCCTCCGGGACCTGGCGGATCAGTTGCGCTAGTTCCAAGCCATCCACCGGGCGTCCCTGATAACGGCAATTGCGCAGCGACACGTCCAGAACCATGGCGTCAAAGCTGGAGGCTGCGACCTGCGCCAGGATGGCTTCCACGTCTTCGGTAAAGGTGACCTGGAAACCGCCCGCCCGCTCCAGCGCCAGGCGATAAAACTTGGCTACCAGGGGATTATCTTCCACCACGAGAATGCGAAGCATAATAAGTCCAGTGCCTTCTGCCTACTGCCGACTGTCATTCCCAGCCGACCGCTTTGACCCGCTCAGGATTTCTTCCAGCCGTTTCAGGAATTTCTCGCCGTCCAGAGGTTTTTGCCAAATCTCTGGTGTGATCTGGAGAAGTGCAAGCCGTTCACGAACTTCCGAGGGCTCATAGCCGGTAACCATAAAGCAATAGATCTCCCGAATCAGCGCGCCCGTTTGGAGTTGGGCCACCAAATCGGCGCCGTCTCCCAATTCCGCCCCGGGCCGCTGGGGCAGGGCCAAATCCACAACCACGACCTGGGGGCGAAAGCGGCGCGCGGCATCCACCGCATCGTCGGCGGTCGCCGCCGTTAAAACATAGTAGCCGTGCTTGGTCAGCAGAGTCTTGAAGTAGTGGCGGAATTCCGGATCGTTATCAACCACCAGAACTCTTACGCCGCCCTCCTCCCCTGCTGCCACCAGAGCTTCTTTGCCCTTCACGTGCACAGCGTCTTCCTGATCCCGCTGCACGGGCAGGGAAAACGTCACGGTGGTCCCGCAACCCACGCCCGCGCTCCAGACTTTAATTCGCCCGCCCATCATTTCCACCAGGCTGCGGCAGATCGACAGACCCAGGCCGCTGCCGCCCTGCTGGCGGGTGAAGGAGCCATCCAACTGTTGGAACTTTTCAAACAAGTGCGGCTGGTTTGCCGGAGCAATACCGATGCCCGTATCCTGAATCTCCAACTCCACAAAACCTCGCTCCGGGAAAGACCGTGCGCGCAGGGTGAACCACCCTTTGTCGGTAAATTTCACCGAGTTACTCAGCACGTTGATCAGAACCTGTTTGGCGCGCGCCGGGTCCGCCATCACCGCAGGCAGCGTCAGCGCCTCCGTCTCATCGATAAGGGTCAGGTGTTTGGCCGTCGCCTGGACACTCACCACGGCCTTGGCTTCCTGGATGACGGACTTCAAGTCAACCGAGTCCCGAGTCAGGCGCAGCTTCCCTGCCTCAATCTTGGCCACGTCCAGCAGATCGTTGACAATGGTCAGCAGGTGTTCGGCGCTGGAATAGACGTCGCGAAGCAGTTCGCGTTCCTCCTCGCGGCTGTCGCACCGGCCATCGAGAATCAGGCGTGAGAATCCCAGAACGGAATTGAGCGGAGTGCGCAACTCGTGCGAGGTGGTGGCCAGGAACTCCGTTTTGACGTGGCTCAGTTCCGCGAGTTCCAGGTTGGCACGCTCCAGCCGGCGGTTCAATTCACGCAGGTGGCGAATACTCTCCTGGAAATACGACTCGCACATCATGTTCAAGTCGATGTTCAGAATTTTGTCCAGAGCCAGCCGGGTAATTTCCAGTTGCCTGGAATCGGAGGGGAAGACTTCACCAAGGCTCTCCTGAAGGTGGGTACGCACCACGCCCATGGCGCTGATCATGTAGCGCTGGGGCAGCCCGATCAGCACATGGCGGACGCCGATTTTGTAGCGCTCGGCGGCGTAATCCTCATCAAACGGCCCGCGGAATAAGCGCTTCGCATAAACTTGCAGTGTACGCTTCAAGCGGTCAATCTGTTCGTGTCCCCCGGTAAAGACCTTGCCCGCTTCGGGATGCTGGGTAATCTGGTCGTAAAATCGCTCCGACATGGCTTCCAGGTAGGAGTCCATGCGCTCGCCGACATCTTGGAGCAACCGAGCATCCTCGTCGCTAAAGCCGACGTACCGCTTCACTTCCTCGAAGAAGGTTTCGGGCTTTCTGGTCGCCCTGTCAGCCTTGTGGTAAAATTAAGCACTGAGTGTCACTGAAAGGGAAATATCATACCATTGGACTGGGCACCCCTAAAACGACTTTTGCGGTTTCCGCCCACCTTTCGCCAGAACCTGGCGGTTCTAGTCATCTCCCTGGCTGGAATCATTCTATTGACGGGCGTGGAAGCCTATCGTCATGGCCTGACCTTTACGTTGGGGTTGGCAGTGGCGCTGCTGGCCGCACTTTCCGCCGCCACGGGGATGCTGATTTACCAGGAGCGCCAGTCTTGGGCAATTCTGCGTGACTTGCGCGGCGCCATCAGCAAGATCGCCCCCACCTATCCCGCTCTGGTTCAGATCGCCCCCCCTCCCAACAGTACTTCGGCGCTGGAAACAGAAATTCGCTCGCTCACCAGGAACTGGCGCGAGTTCTGCGATCACTGCCAGCGCGTCCACGACACCGAAATGGTGCAGGCGGAGCATTTGGCGACCATGGGGGAGTTGGCCGCCGGCGTAGCGCATGAAATACGCAACCCGCTGGCGGGCATCGCCGGCGCTATCGAGATTATCAGCAAGGATTTTCCCCAAGAGCACCCCGACCGCGAAATCCTGGATGACCTCCGGCAGGAGGTGCGGCGCATCGAGAAAGTATTGAACGATCTGCTGAATTACGCGCGCCCCAAGGCCCCGCAATTCGGCATGGCGGATTTGAAGGACACCGTGGCGCGCACCTTGCAGTTTGCCCGCCAGCAGATCGGCAGCAAGAACGTGGAGTTTTCCATTCAAATCCCGTCGCCCCTCCCGCGATTCCGCATGGATCCCGAACAATTGCACCAGGTTTTGCTGAATTTGGTGCTTAATGGTATCCAAGCGCTGGGCCAGGAAGGTAAAATAACCATTCAGGCCCGCGTGCAGGCAGGGGCAGGCGCGCCGAATCGGCCTAATTACATCGAAATCTCTGTCAGTGATACGGGCGGGGGAATTTCGCGTGAGCAGCTCGAGAGGATTTTCCGGCCTTTCTATACCACCAAGCGGGGCGGTACGGGGTTGGGGCTTTCACTCTGCCGGCGCATCATCAGCCAGCACGGCGGGACGCTGACGGCGGAAAGCGAAATCAATAAAGGGAGCCGCTTTATCATTCGCCTCCCCATGCGCGAGGCGGTCGAAGAAGTGGCGCTGGGGACTAGGGACTAGGGGCCGGGGACCAGGGGCTGGGGGCTGGGGATAAAATCACGATGGCAGCGATCAAGTCTTACCGGGACCTGGAAGTCTGGCAGAAAGCTATGAGACTTGCCGAGATCTGCTATGAAGCGACCGAGGAATTTCCCAAACGAGAAATCTACGGATTGGCAAGTCAGCTTAGGCGGCCCGTGGTTTCTATCCCCTCGAATATTGCCGAGGGGAACAGTCGAAGTAGCCGCCCTGCTTACCTGAATCATCTTTCGATTGCGCTCGGCTCACAATCCGAGGTGGAGACTCAGGTTGAGCTCGCATCCAGACTCAAAATGATTCCGATTGTAGATGCACAGGAGATATTAGAATTAGCAGGGCAGCGGGGACGGATGCTTCACGCCCTTATCGCAGCGCTGGAACGAAAATAGTTCCATCTGAGAGCTGGATTTTTCCAGTCCCCAGTCCCCAATACCTAGCCCCCAGGTTTATCTATGCCCAATGAAAAAGTTCTGATCGTCGACGATGAAAAACTGATCCGCTGGTCCGTGCGCCGCCAGTTGGAAGAGTGGGGTTACATTGCCATCGAGGCCGAAAGCGGCACGGGCGGCCTGGCGCAGATTCGCGCCGAAACGCCGGACCTCATTCTGCTCGACGTGCGGCTGCCGGACTTAAGCGGCATCGAAGTCCTGCGCGAAATTAAGCAGAACAACCTCTCCATTCCCGTCATCATGATTACAGGTGACCCGCAGCTTGATGACATCAAGACCGCCATCAAATTGGGCGCGCTCGACTTCATCAAAAAGCCATTGGATTTCGATGAGCTGCAAATCACCCTGGCCAACGCCATTGACCGCTCGCGCCTGCGCTCCGAACGCGACAGCCTGCGGGACGAGGTGCGGAAGCGGTCCGGTTACCACGAGGTGGTGGGAAAATCCCCCCGCATGATCGAGCTGATGAGCTTTGTGCGCAAGGTGGCGGTAAGCGAAACCTCCACCGTGCTCATTCAGGGGGAAAGCGGCACGGGAAAAGACCTGGTGGCCAAGGCCATCCATTATGACAGCACTCGCAACGACAAGCCCTTCGTTACCATCAACTGCTCAGCCATTCCTGAAACCCTGATGGAAGCCGAGCTTTTCGGGCACGAGCGCGGCGCCTTTACCGACGCCAAGGCGCAGAAGAAGGGCCTGTTTGAAGTTGCCGACGGTGGCACGCTTTTCCTGGACGAAATCGGTGAGTTGTCCACCTATCTTCAGGCGAAGCTGCTGCGCGCGCTGGAGGATCAAACCATCCGCCGCATCGGCGGGGTGAAGGATATCGGCGTGGATATTCGCGTCATCGCCGCCTCCAATCGCGACTTGGAGCAGGGCGTGCGCGATGGCACGTTTCGCCAGGACTTGTTCTACCGGCTCAGCATCATCCCCATTTTCATTCCCCCCCTGCGGCATCGCAAGGAAGATATCCTGCCTCTGGTGGAGTTCTTTATCGACCGTTACAATTTCCGTTTTCGCAAGGCGGTTAAAGGCATCACTCAGGAAGCCCGCGACCTGCTATTGCAATACGACTGGCCGGGAAATGTGCGCGAGTTGAAGAACGCGGTGGAGCGCGCCATGATCCTGGAGGACTCCGACTACATCCGCCCCACCTACCTGCCGATCCAGGTGACCGGGCAGGCGCAAGGGTACGATAACTCCATGCCCGTAAGCGTGCCGGATGGAGTGGGAACGGATACTCCGCTGCTGGTCACGAGCACCGCGGCAACCTGGCGCCCCCTGCCCTCGGGAAGAATGATCCCACTGCTCGAACTGCCCAAACAGGGCACGTCGCTGGAGGAAGTGGAGCGGGAACTGGTGGGCCTGGCGCTGAAACAAACCGCCGGCAACCAAACCCACGCCGCCCGACTGCTGGATATTTCCCGCGACGCGTTGCGCTATAAAATGAAGAAGTTTGGATTTGACGCGGAGGCAGAATCGTAGGTTAGCCTTTCATCCGCACGCTTTAGTCCACCCAAACCGCCTTTCCCGCAACTATTTTTCCACTCGCATCTGAATTAGCCCAACTTTCGCAGCTCGG
>PLWR01000683.1 GCA_003165615.1 Acidobacteriota bacterium
CGGGGCTGGTCTGTGGGTTGTGGAAAGGATGGCTCTGATGGGCACTTATACCGACGTTTGTTCTGTCCTGAAACCAGCCAAGCGTGGATCTGCCGAGATCAGGATCGACATCCCAGACGACCTTGAACGGTTAAACGGAGCACTCCACGGCCAGCCCCTCAACCGAGAGAAGTATGCGCGGATGCTGATTAACGGGCGCGTCGTGATGACCGACGCCGAGTTTGAGCGCCGCACGAACATTGAATTTGTCTGCAAGGCGCATGGGGATATTCTCATTGCCGGTCTTGGTATCGGCATGATCCTCAAGCCTGCCCTAAAGAATGGGGAGAGCGTTACGGTAGTGGAGATCAATCCCGACGTGATCGCCCTCGTTGCCCCATCGTTCGATGATCCGAAACTGCGGATCGTCTCGGGCGACATAGACTCCTGGTTGCCGGAAGCGGGGCAACGCTTCGACGCCATCTACTTCGACATTTGGGAGCATTTCAACGAAGAAACGAACGCCCACGCCACAAAACTGGGCCGGAGATTCTGTAAGTATCTGAAACCGGGCGGGTGGATGGGGTCTTGGACGCGGGCGGCTTGGAAGGCCACCAACAGGCGGTAAGGGAGCAAGGAAGGAAGGGATGTTTTGACGAATCCGAAACCAGAGGTCTGTGTCTGCGCCGCCGTGAAGGCCGACGATGGAGAGGTTGTTCGCGGGAAGCGGCATTGCGATTGCATCAAGACAATCATCAAGGGTCTCGACAAATGTCCGCTCTCATCCTCTGACGCGCAAGGGTTTGTCACCTCACTGGGACGATTCGTCACACGCGAAGAGGGACGCAGGCTCCAGGACGCAGCCGGGATTCCCTCGAAGGCGGCTGGAGGCTACCGAAGGGATACGCTATTTAGCGAGGATCTGTACTAAGGGAGGATTGCATGGTAAAACAGCAAACGATATGTGGCCGATGCGGGCAGGAAAGGGGGCGTGATGACAGACCTTGAATTCTACGAAACAGCATGTAAAGGAGATACCATAGGGCATTTCGTCCGCGCAACGATGGCGATCAGCAACCCAGACGACGCAGCCCGGTTCTACCGTGGTTGTGTCGCCAACGTCCAGAAACAAATTGACATGGGGAAGCGGGAGTCCAAATTTACGGCAACCGAAGCGGCCTACTCCAATATCGGCTGGTGTTTTGGGGAAGGGATGTCGGACGAAAAGATCGCCATGTGGTGTTCGGTCTGTGGCGCTAGCAATCCTGTTTTCGGGAAGGTGATGCCGACGCTGCCGACGCCCTAAACCGCATTCGGCGCTGGCGGGGCTAATAGTCGGCTTATGGAAGGGGTGGTTCTAAATGACGAAACAACAGGTAATCTGTGACCGATGCGGGCAGGAAAAGAAGGGCGCGAATCATTGGTGGCAGGTGTATCAGGCTGCTACGGCTGAAAAAGCCCTTGTCGTCCAACCGTCTGGCCTTAAGCCGATAGGGAGCGAGGAATGGGTGTTGATCGTTGGGGACTTCTGCTCCCAAGCGTGCGCCATGCGAGCTATCGACGAATGGATGTCAAAGCAGATTGCAGAGTCGAAGGCAGAAGAAAAACTGTCGCAGGAAGCGGCTAAAGCCAATGCTTAACAAGTCTGAGCGCATCCGGCAACTGCTTCTGGCGGGCGAGTTGGGGCCGCTGGAAATAGGGGTAATCGTCGGTACGACAGCGGCGACCGTTCGCTCTGTCAGACAGCGCATGAAACGTCCGCAGGCCATCTCTGACGTGAACGCAAGGATTGAATCCCTACGGATCGAAATGCGCCTATTGCAGCGCGATGTCTCGGCTATCAGAAGCGACATTACGGACATTTTCCAGAAACTAAGGAAGACACGCCACTGATGCGCCACGCGCCGGTTCAAGCGCCCCGGTCGCCCTGTTGCGCGGAAGGGCTCACTTTGGTCGCGCCGGTTCAAGCCCTGCAACGAGTTATGCAATGCGCGCCGCCTCGGTTTCATGCGCCCCGGTCGCCTTTCACGCGCCCCGGTCGCCCCGCCCTGGTCGCGCCGGTTGACGCTCAGCGGGCGGCGCTGGCTGCGGGCCGGAATCTACGCTCCCCAAAACTTTCCTATTGACAAGCCGCTATGCAAGGTGTAATGTGGGNNGAACAGGCAGAAATGGAGGCAAATAGCCGTGTTGCATCTATTAGAGGATCTGACGCCCTACCAAGAGGGGCGGCTCATGGCGGATCTGACCCGCAAGGGATACACGTCCGAAACCGTCAACGGATATACTCCCGGCACGCTGGAGTATCAGGAATTCAACCGAGGGGTGTACGACGACGCGCAAGCGGAAGCGCACAAGGCGGCGGAGGGCATGGGCGTGGGGGTGACGGCGTGACGAAAGCAAATCCCATACCTAAACATCAGTGGACGCATATCGGCGACAAGGTTCTTGTCGTGCGTCAATGCGCTCACGACGGTTCAAGCTCGCATGACTTCATCTGGCCTAAATCCGGCCCGGTGACGTGTCCTGATTGGGAGCCGCATAACAGGTGTGGCAACGGCTTACACGGCTGGCCGTGGGGATTGGCGTTAGGCGACGGCAGTTGCCAAAACTACGATTGGTTATGGCTTGTCGTGGCGGTTGATCCCAAAGACGTTGTTGACGTGGAAGACGCTCAAGGCAAAGTCAAATTTAAGCAAGGTGAAGTGATCTTTGCCGGGGAGTGGTGGAAGGCGATGAAGATCACCGAAGAGGGACGGGTCGCTTGGATTCACCACGCCGCGCAGGGGCAATCAGCCACAAGCGGG
>PLWR01000542.1 GCA_003165615.1 Acidobacteriota bacterium
CGCGCTGGCGCTTACTTACATGCCAAATGGAAGGATAAAGTGGCAGTAAGTGCATTTCGGCTCTGGGCGATTGAAAAGATCCCCAAGGCGCTCCGCAATAGCTTCTCTTCCGCCTTCCAATAAAAGACCTTGCATCGTCTTCGTATGTGTGTTATATAACGCCTATACGATCATGAAGCAAGAACTGCCCGAAGATGTCCTGCGATGGTTCGTGAAGGCTACCAAAAGGTTGTGGCCGATTGCGCTGGGATCTATCTCTTTGCGGAAGAGCCCCTGCATTCGAAAGAACTGCTCAGCTTGTGCATCTGGCAAGGGTCACCTTAGTTACGCGTTGTCCGGCTATCGAGGCAACCGGCGGTTCTCAATCTATGTGCCGGACGAACTGGCGCCGGAAGTACAGATAGCAACCGAGAATGGCCGGCAATTGCAGAACCTGATGAAGGAAGCCGGCCTACGCTACGTAAAGGCACGTAAGCGGGAGAGGCAATCGAAAGAGAAAAAGTAACGGGGATGACGGGGGGACCATCACCCGGGGCCCCAAGGTCCGCATCAGGAGTCCAACCAAGCTGCTGAATGGCACATCGCCGGCAGAGAGGAGCGGTTGCGGTGCTTGATCATGATGGTTTGGAATTGTGGTTTCACCAAAACCATATCCCGGAGAACGCGCGCGCGTTGATCAACACGATTCGCTCTTCAGGGCCTTCACGTCACGTTGGAGGAGGCTCCTCGAACGTCTGCGGCCGTTATCCCAGTAAGAAAATGGGGGTCACCATTCAATTCGAAAGCCACCGGGTTGAACTGGCGGGAATCTACGAGATGGAGCACGACGCTTCCGTGCTCGAGTATTTTGATCAGCCTCCGCCGATCAAACTGACTTATAACAGTCCGACAGGAAGAAGAATGGGAGTATTGCATACTCCCGATTTCTTTGTCCTTCGTGATCATGGCGCTGGCTGGGAAGAGTGGAAGACCGAGGAAGAACTGTGCGACCTGAAAGGCAGAAATCCGAACCGCTATTTTCCCAAAGACCATGGTGGCTGGGATTGTCCACCTGGTGCAGCTTACGCAGAGCCGCTGGGGCTTTGTTACCGTGTTCGATCTTCGGCAGAAATCAATTGGACATTCCAACGGAATATTCAGTTCTTGGATGACTACCTGCGGGTTGATCCATCCACTCTCTCCGAAACTGCCCGCGAAACGGTGCGCGCGTATGTTTCTGCCGTGCCGGGTCTCGCCCTCGACAAACTCTTGCAACTTACCAAGGAGATTGTGTCGGCGGACGCAATCTTCGGCTTGATTGCGGCGAATATTCTGCATGTGAATCTCCACGCGACTGCCCTTGCCGAACCCTCACGGGTTGAAGTCTACTCTTCCCCCGAAGCTGCTTCAGGCGCCAAGCCTTGTGGCGCCGGGAGACCGCAGCTCTTATCTCCCGCTATGCTTCAATGTGGAAACACCCTCATATGGGATTCGCGCGCCTGGAAAGTGATTAACGCCGGAAAGACTTCAATAGGCCTGCTCTCCGAAGATCAGAAGTTGACCGAGCTACCGATGGCGGCGTTTGAAAGCTTGGTTCATCAGAAGAGGATTGAGTTGGCCCCGGATGATCTCAAAAAAGCCTCCGAATCGAAGATCCTTGAGCGATTATCCAAAGCCAATGAAAATGACCTGCGAATTGCAAATCATCGTTCTGGGTTCATAGTCCGCTATCTGCACGAGCGATCTCTGCCGCCGACCACCGATGTGTCTAATCGCACATTTTATCGATGGCTTGTTCAGTACCGGGAGTCAGAAGCGAGCTGTGGTACCGGATATTTGGGTCTATTGCCTCGACACGGTGCGCGGGGCAACTTCACCTCCAAGTTACCCGAGGCATCGCTGCAGGAAACGAAGACGGTCATTGAGCAGGATTACGAAAAAAACAAGCAGAAGACAATGTATGCGTCCTGGATCAAGCTAAAGCTTTCCTGCGATGAAAAAGGGATACCGGCGCCAACTTATAAGACCTTCACAATTGCGGTGCGACGGCGAGACCCCTACCGCCAGAAGCTGAAACGAGAGGGGCGACGGAGCGCCTACCCGCTCGAGCCCTTCTATTTGGAACTTGACCTGACGACGCCACGGCACGGAGACCGCCCCTTTGAAATCGGACATATGGACCACACCGAGTTGGATGTGGAAGTCGTTTGCTCCCGCACCGGGCGCGTGCTGGGTCGCCCTTGGATGACTCTCTTGATCGACGCTTACAGCCGCCGGGTACTGGCCGTGTATCTTACGTTTGACTCGCCGAGTTACCGCTCCTGCATGATGGTTCTGCGTGAGGGTGTGCGCCGCTACAACCGTATCCCTCAGATCGTGGTGGTCGACGGAGGGCGGGAATTCGAAAGCACCTACTTCGAAACCATGCTTGCCGGCTACCAATCTACCAAGAAAGAACGACCCAAGGCGAAGGCACGGTTTGGATCCCTGGTCGAACGCTTCCTGGGTGCGAACAACACCCAATTCGTGCATAACTTGCAGGGAAATACCCAGATTATGCGGAACGTCAGGCAGGTTACCAAGTCCGTGAACCCTAAATGCCTGGCGACTTGGCCGCTCGCCGAACTCTACGACCGGCTCTGCGAATACTTGTATGAGGTTTATGATACCGCAGACCATCCCGCGCTCGGGCAGAGCCCAAGGGAGGCCTTTCTCAGCCGGCTGTCCGATACGGGCGAGCGCCAGCACCGGATGATCCCTTACGATGAAGAATTCTTGATTTTCACTCTACCCACGACCGCGAAGGGAAGTGCAAGAGTCACGCCAGGGAATGGAGTAAAAATTCATCACGTGTACTACTGGTGCGAAGCCTTTCGCGATCCGAAGATCCAGGGGCAGCAAGTTGCTATCCGGTACGACCCGTTTGATGTTGGGGCTGCTTACGCCTTTGTGCACAAGCAGTGGGTTCCATGTCACTCCGAGCACTATGCCGTTTTGAAGGGCCGCTCGGAGCGAGAGATAAAGTTGGCCACGGAGGAGTTGCGTCAGCGCCATCGGAATCATTCGACCAAGTTTATCGTCACCGCCAGACGACTCGCTGAATTCCTCCAGTCCGTCGAGGCAGAGGAGAGCCTGCTGATTCAACGGAAGTGCGATCTGGAAAGCAGGGTGATCCGTCAGGTTGTCGCAGGGGGTCTTGATGGCGAAAATCATCCCTTGTTTCCCGGCGAATCGCACGTTGCGACGGCAGAAACGGTGACGATCGAAGAACCTGCTGTCGACGAAGTCTACGGAGTATTCTAGTGGAGACTGAACCATCTTGCTTCCCACGCGATCTTCTGGCCCAGGTACCGAAGGCGAGACTTAACTATTTTCAGACTTACATCATGGCCCATCCACGCTTGGTGGCAGCGAAAGACAGTGTGGTCGACGCGATTGAAGCCAGGGCGCCCAACTCCTTAGTCCTGTTGGTGGGCCCCACGGGCGTAGGCAAGACCGCTCTCCGTCAAAAGGTTGAGCAGGTACTGACCTCCAGCATGCTGCCGGATCTCCAATGCGATCGAGCGCGCATTCCCGTTGTGAGTTTGGAATGCAAGGCCTCCGAGTCGGGCTCCTTCAAATGGCGAGATCACTTCCGAAGGTTGCTCCTGGAAATGCAGGAGCCATTAGTCGATTACAAACTGAGCCCCAAGGCTCCCGCTCACTTTTCTGAACGGGAGAAGTTTATCCCTGCAGCCAGGGCAGCGGGATATGAGTATCATCACGCCGTGGAGTGCGCCCTCCGTTTTCGGCGCCCGGCGGCCGTCCTGCTTGACGAAGCCCAGCACTTGGCGCGAATGGCATCGGGGCGACGACTTTCAGACCAACTGGACGTCATCAAATCTCTCGCTAATTGCACACAAACCGTTCACGTGCTGCTTGGAACTTACGAACTTCTGGCGTTTCGGAACCTGAGTGGCCAGCTCAGCCGCCGCAGCATCGTGATCGACTTTCCCCGTTATCGAGCCGATGATCCCCAGGACCGGAAGGTGTTCCAAACCATCCTCCGGTCATTTGAACGGCAGCTTCCTGTCCCAGAGCCTCCCGACCTGATGAGTCATTGGGAATACTTGTATGAGCGCAGCATTGGTTGCGTGGGAATTTTGAAAGACTGGCTGATGAGGGCGCTGGCCGTCGCGGTCAAACAGAATCGCGCAACTTTGACGGTTAGAGACCTGCACGCCCAGGAGCTGAGTGCAATTCAATGCGACAAAATACTGTCCGAAGCCCTGGAAGGAGAGATGGCATTGAATGAGGAACCCGCGGCTCGCACTCGTTTGAGAACCCGGCTCGGCCTGAGTTGCCGTGAAGACGGCCAGCCCATAAGGCCAAAAGCTGAAACCACGCCGATGCGGAAAGGACGAATAAAGCCGGGTCAACGGCACCCCACGCGCGATCCCGTTGGCCAGCCTTTAGCCATCCATGCAACCATCCAGGCTCTTTGATTCTTGGGATTGCGTGATACCGCCTCTGCCATGCCGGAGCCGATTACTCCCGCTGGCGCCCATTGGCATAGGAACATCCCGGGTTGAAAGTCTTACCGGCTATATAGGACGGCTGGCGGAGAGTCACGCTGTCTCGGTTGGAGACTTGGTGGGCCGGGAGCTTTCCACGCTTGCCCTGACCCCGCTGGTGCCTTCCTCCCCCGAACAAATCCAGTCGGATTCTCATGGTTTCGTGGCGCGCTCGTACGCAATCAACGGCTTCGGAGAAGCTTCGAAACGATGGGTCGGGGCTCTGCAAGCGGGAACCAAGCGTACGGATCTTCGTTTCCTCACTTTGCTGCTCCTGGAAGGCGGGGTCTGGCCCCATGCCATTTTCCGCCGCCGCCGCGCTTGGTGCGCCGCCTGTTATGAAGACCGTCGGGGCGCTGGGGAGATCATCTACGAACCTTTGCTTTGGACTCTGAAGGCGGTCACATTTTGCCCACAACATCGCCGATTCTTGGACGAGGTATGCCCGCACTGCTCCCGGCAGAGTAAAGCTTTTGCGGTTTTCTCTCGTCCGGGATATTGCTCCAATTGCACGAAGTGGTTAGGCAACTCCAATCCCCAGCCCTGCCCGCCGGCTTCCAACGGCAACGATAGCGAGGCGGCGCTCCGGTACGCCGAAGAGGCCGGCAAATTGCTGGGCGCTCTCCCTGGTTTAGACTCCTCCTCTCTGGGGAGCACCTTTACGGCTAATTTCCGAGCTTGCGTAGAGGTGGTCGCAGAGGGAAACAAAAGTGCCTTTGCCGACGCCGCAAAGATAACTCAAGCAACCGTAACACTTCTAATGACTCAAAGGGCGTTGCCCTCGATCGGCATGCTCTTGCGGATTTCCTGCCGGCTAAAGATTCCAGTTATGTCCTTCTTGCAGGGTGACCCAGTCTCCGCCATACCCCACTGGCAGGATGCCAGAGCAAGAATTGAAATTCATAGACTTCCTTCGGCACGCGCCCCTGAGAACATCCGCGCGGCGCTCGTACGGGCAGTTTCCGAGCAACCGCCGCCCCGATTGTCCGATGTCGCCCGTCGGCTCAACTATATGAAGTTAGATCGACTCCTTCGGCTGGATCGGAACCTCTGCAGACAGATCGCCTCCAACTACCAGAAGTCAATCCGCGAGTGCTGGCGAAAGCCGTCGGATAAAAGATTCTGTTCGCGGTCCCAAATAAAGCGTTTACTGGAACAATCTCTGGCCCAGGAACGGCCGACTGCTCTCGATCACATCGCCCTCAGCATGGGATATGCCAGCGGTGGTATAAGCTTGCAAAGAAAGTTTCCCGACCTCTGTCGCGCGATTCAAGAGAAAATCGCAGCGCATAAAGCGCTGGCCATTGCCTCCATGGAACGTACTCTCAAGCTTGCACTCCGTGAGGATCCCCCGCCAAGCCTGAGGCGATTATGCGAGCGACTGGACTGTTGTAGATCGGTGGTACTTCGCAGGCAGTTCTCATCTCTTTGTGACCGGCTTCTGCAGCGTCGCCGTGCATATCGAGCCCGTCAGATTGTGAATTTGAAGAAGACGCTTCAGGCACTGGTTAAAGAATCGCCACCGTTGTCTCTGGAAAAGGTTTGCAAGCGAGTCGGTTGGTCAAGGCAGCACCTCATAAGGCTTTGCCCCCAAGGATCTGCCGCGATTGTCACACGCTACCGGCGGAGCCTTAGAGAAAAGACTCAGCGCCGGATGCAGGAGCTTTACCGACAAGCCCGCCGAATTGTTAAAAGGCTACACAATGCCGGTATACGTCCGTCTTATAAACGTGTGAGCGCCCTCCTAGCAAAGTTAGGATACAAGGACGGGAGAGGTGCCTACAACGCGATTAAAGCGGCGCGAGGAGAACGGAACATCGGTTCTCCGACTTCCGGATAATTCCAATCTGTTCTCACCCGTCCAGTGGGGGGAATCCGGTGATCGTCGCTAATGTCCCCTCGCTACTGATATTCACTTCGTAGCCCTGTGGCTCTAAGTCTCTTTGTGAATAGCGATTCGTGAAGAACACCACTTCCTGATTACGTGAACCACAGAGTGGCTTGTCACGACAGGCCATGCTTTCCCGGAAGCGGCCAAGGACACCGAAATCCAGGAACTGCCGGATCTGGTCAAAAAGGTTAGCATCCCCTTTTACCCACGAGTGAGTCTCCAGCGACTTCCAAAGCCATTTTCCGTGAGCCAGTTCATGTGCCGTGTAGCCGCTGAACACGCCCATCGACAGATTCGGTCGTCTCAACTTGAGATACTGACAGAGAAGGCGGAGCTCCGGAGCTTGTTGAAAGGGCTCGCCACCTGAAAAGGTCACGCCCTCCACATCTGGACAGGAGAGAATCCATTCCCCAACTTCCTCCACGGGCCTGGTACGGGCACTGTCAAACCTATGGGTGGACCTATTCCAACAGCCGGGACAATGCAAAGCACAGCCTTGAAGCCACACAACTGCCCGCTCTCCGGGGCCGTTCACGGCACTTCGAGGGAGCATCGAGTGAATTAACATTAGCTCTCTCCTTGGCCAATTTGCGTCAAATGCCGACTTTCAAGCGGGAAAGGATCCATCTGTCACTTAAAGCATGAGTTGGCCGGATTTAAAGCATAAGTTGGCCGGCGTGCACCGCAACAAGTTGTTTATTATCAGTTAGAGGCATTCATGCCCACAGCAGAAGGATTCGGCCGGGAACCTAAAATAAAGCATGAGTTGGCCGGGAGTACGACATTGCCTCGCAGGAGCGACCTTGAACTGAATCCGTCCCGCGTTTATGCAAGGTGGAGGTG
>PLWR01000389.1 GCA_003165615.1 Acidobacteriota bacterium
GAAGTCGACCTTGGCGTAGATTTCTGTAGTGCTGGGAATGCGATGGCGAAGGACTTCTCCGATCTCTCCCATCGTCGCCCCCGAGCGGAGCATGGAAGTCGCCAGGCTGAAGCGAAGCAAGTGAGCACCCTTGAAGGTGGGGTGTAAGTCCGCGCGGGCAAGCGCGCGGCGGACGATCGTCGTC
The DNA here is from genome assembly GCA_003165615.1 of Acidobacteriota bacterium. Next base: position 185 of record PLWR01000389.1, read on the forward strand.
AGCGTCGAGGGATTGGCAAAACCGCGGCGTGGCGCCTTCATGCAAACGAATACCCGGCGCGTTTGACAGGCCGGACGGTCTCGACGCAGATAGGACGCCAGGGCCTTACCCACATCCGAAGGCAGGGGCATCCGGTCGTGGAACAGTCCCTTGCCCCGAACGAGGATTTCTCCGGCCCTCCATTTGATGTCGTCAAGCTGGAGCGCGACCACCTCCCCCGCCCGAAGGCCGAGGCGGGCCAGCAGCAGAAGAATGGCGAAGTCGCGGCGCCCGCTCGCCGTGTGACGATTGCAGGCTTCAAGCAGCCTTTTAACTTCCTCCGGGGCCAGGTACTTGGGCACGGTGGAGAGCCGCCAATCCGCCACCGTGGGAACCGCAGCGGCCAAGTTGGCTTGCAGTTCCCCCTTTTGAAACAGGTACCGGAAGAAGGAGCGGAAAGCCGTGGTCATCAGCTGTGCCCTTCCAACACTCATGCTGGGACCATGGCGCAAAACAAAATTCGAAATGTCGGAAGGGTTCACCTGTCCGAAAAGGAAAGGCCCCTCTCGGAAGCGCTCGACAAGAAACCGACGAATGTAGGGCAGGTAGTTGAGGACGGTGGCTGTAACCAGCCCGCGCTCCGAGCGCAAATGTTTTTCGTACCGACTCAGGATGTCAGCCAAGGGCGAAAGGTCACGCACTGGCGCTCGATCTGGGATAACGGCACGCTTTCGAAGGTGATCGAGAAACTGTTCGAGCGTTTTTAAATCGCCCCTGCGGACTTGCTGCCGGTGTTTGACAAACGCCTCTACATGCCGTTCATCAAGATGGGCGACGGTGAGCCCGGTCAGTCCGAACCACCGCCCCAAGTCGGCAAGTAACCTCAATTTAAACCGGACAGTCTGATCAGCGTAGCCGTCCTCCACAAGCGATGTTGCCAGCGCCTGAAGAGACAACCCCAACAGGTTGTCGTGAAGGCGCTTATTCGGTTGCAAAGATTTTTCCAGCATGGGTCTTCTCCTTTTCTGGGCGTACTGCCCGTTCAGAGAAGACCGCAGGATTATGCCGAATTCAATTCAGAGTGGAGCGTGGAATTCCGCGCCGGAAAGGACAATTGGAGAAGCTACGTGGCCAGAGTCTGCATAATCCGGGAGTCGGCATGCTGACGAAGGTCATGGAGCCGAATGCGGCTGTTGCTCGTACGCTCAATGCCGGCGCTTTTCAATACTTGGTGGAAGGCATCGCGAAGGGCGGTGATCGAATACCGCCCTCCTCGTGGGTTAGAAAAAAACGGCGTTTGGGGAAGGCAGGATCCGAAGTGGTCGACGGTGCGCGTGCGGCAGTGAACGAGCCGCGTGACCAAGTCCGGAGTAAGCAGCACCACTCGCGATTTGTCGTCCTTGGTGTGGCGGATATGTAATGTGCCGGCGTCGAACTCAACGTCGGCTTGTGTGAGCCTCAATAGCTCCCCGGCCCACAGTCCGACCAGATACAGAACGCGCAGTGTGGTGCCAAGGACAACCGCGCGTATCGGTGATGTCCGTCCCGGTGACAGTTCAGCACATGCTTGCAGGAAACGCCGACCCTCGTCGCGGCTAAGAACCCGAGGCACGAATTTGCTCCGCACGATCCGTAAGGACCGGCGATCCGGTACAACCACGCGGGCATTGTCGAGCCGCAATAACCGGCACACCTCGCGGATGAGCGTTAAACGATGGGCGCGTGTGGTTTCTGATTCGTCGCCCCTTCGAGCAACATAGTCGTGCACCATCGCCGAGGTGATCACGGGATCGTTTGCAGACAGCCGAGAGTTGAGAAAGCAGTCCAAGTCGTGCAATACGCGGCCCTCTTCTCTGTAGCGGTGGCCTATGGCATGTTTCAGTGCGAGGAAGCGGGCAAGCTGTGGCGCCAATGGCGAGATGAATCCGAAGTGGGAATCTGCCGGGGGGGTGTTCATCGGCCCACCTCTTCTTCGGAGATGGCCACCCCACGCAAGCCGACCAAGTCGACTCGAGTGTAGCCGTACGTAGTCTGCGTGGACGCGTGGCCCAACAAATCGGCGATCGTTTTCAGGGGACGCCCGGAAGCCAGTAGCCGTGTTGCCAGAGTCTGGCGAAATAGGTAAAGGCCCCGACGTCCTGTTCGGGCGGCAAGGCCCGCGCGCCGAAGCGGTGCCCGCATGATCGCGGCAAGGTTGTTCTCAACAGCGAACGGTTCGAATGGTGCACAGTGGCGAAGAAAGATGGTGCGGTCCGTTGAAGCTGGGCACCCGTCGCGCAAGTATGTGCTGAGTGCATCTGCCACGTCGGGCAGGAGTGGGAGTGCAAGAGGTCTGCCGGTCTTCACTTGGCGGATATCAATCCGTGCCCCGCGCCAATCGATTTCGTCCAGAGTCAGTTGTCGAATATCACAGGGGCGCAACCCGTAGCTTGCGGCAAGCAAAAGGATCACATAATCGCGGCGGCCTAACGGTGTCGATCTGTCCACCGATGTCAGGATGCGGTCTAGGTCTGGCTGGCCGAGCACGTCTGGCAGGTTGACATATCGATACTGTCGTGGTCGGGGGACCGCATCAGCGAGGGAACTGGAAAGCCAGCCTTGCGCGGCAGCCCAACGAAAGAAGACCCGCAGGGTGGAGCCATACGACCGTCGCGGCACGCCACCTGCCGCGTTCTCATAGAATTCACGGACGTGCCACGGTGTACTCCCACCGAGTTCCTTGATGCCAGCACCCTCCAGGTACTCGGCAAGGATCGATAACTTTTGGATGTACTTCCTTACCGTTTTCGCCGCCAGCCCGCGATGCGTTCGTAGAAATTGAAGGTATGGGGTCAGAATCGGAGCGAACCAAGCCGGGGGTAGAAGGCGGAGAGCCAATACGGCGCCGAAACCGCCCATGTTCGTCTGCCTCAAGTAAAATCCTGATAGAGGCTCGCAGTCCACGGGATCGGCTGGCACTCAAGCCTTGGGTGCGTTGGACCAGGTACTGCTGTACCGCATCGTCGCCTAAGGCTGGCTTTGGCGCGCTTCCGTCCTTCTTCAGATGGAGAGAGAAGCGCAGCTATTCGTGGAGGTGCTGGCGAATCGCCTCGCTGGCATAGCGCAGTTGCACGAGACTACTTCCGACTTGATCAATGCGGTGCTTGTGTGGGGACGTTCGATAACGCTCGCAATCGTCACCAGAGAACCATTGTGAAAACATCGTAATCTCCTTTCACGAATTGAAATTGGAGAACTACGATATCTTCAGCGTGGGGCGTTATGGAAAGCGCGAACAGCAAAACCACCAACCGGCTGCTGCCCGGCGTACACCTGATGAGGCGTTTCTCAACATGACGCGGAACTTACCATAATCTTCACCGGGAGCGGTGACGATGACGGGATGAGCTTGCGGGATCGCCATTCCGCGGANNACGCCGCGGAGCTTGCCCACGAAGCGCCGCACGCTCTGATAGCCGCTGGGGAAGCCGGCCTCTGAGACCAGATCTTGCCAGATGGCCACGGCGTTGCGGCCACGGGTGAGAGCGAGTTCGATCAGCTCGCGATAGGGTTCACAGGCACTGGCGGAGGGACTGCGGGTGGGAGGCACGGCAGACACCGGCGCGGGCTTCGCGCCAGGGTCGGTGATCGCCTCGTTGGCCGGTTTTGCCGCGGCAGAGTGCCAGGCAGCGGCAGGGTGGGCGGTTGTGGCGCCGGGTCGGGGGAGACGGCGGAGGCCGGTTTTCCCACGCCAAAGTCGGTGATCACCTCTTTGGCCGGTTTTGGAACCGCTCTCCGCCCCCAGCCGCCGGGCGGGCGTATCGCGATCCCGGCCACCTTCAGGTAGGCGCTCGCCGTCTCCCGAAGCATACGGGTGGCTTGCTGGATGCGCCGCAGCGTCCAGCCCAGCCGTCCTAAAGCAATAACTTGCTGTTTCTTTTCCTCACTCAAGACATTGGCCATAGCGGCTGAGGCTATAACGCCTCATGCCGTACTCAATGTCCCGGAGAGTGTCTCCGTTGGCCGGTTTTGGGTGATCACTGAGGCGCGATGCCTCTCTTCACTCATCCTTCCAAGTTGTGGGTACTTTTCTCGAGAGGCTTCCTTCCTTATGGCAGATCAGGTTCCCATTCGCGTTCCTATGTCGTCAGTGTCAAAGTGGCGGGCAATTAAGGCGAACGATAGCAGGAAAAATCCCGGCCATAACCACGTGCGTGTGTTTTGTGTGTGAACCCTGCGATTTGTGCGGCATGTGCGGTATGTGCCGTACGGGGTTTCAATAACTTACATAGAATCAATGGGGGGTGCGGGTCCGAATCCCACCCTCTCCGCCATTCACCCCCTTTTATCTGGATTACTTCCTGCGGAAGCCCGAAACGTGGGTGGTTCCCGGGGCCGGCCTTGAGATGACGCCCCCGCTTCGTCCGCCGGGGACGTTGCCGTCGCAGGCGATGTCACCTCAGCCCCAGGCGAAGCGTGGATCTGTCCTCTATGCCGGGGCCTGGGGGTTTCCGATCCTCACGTTTTGGTGGGGAGGAGAGAGCAGGACCGCAAAAAAATAGGGGTCTCCCCGGTGGAGACCCCTCTAGCCCTACCCGTCAACATTCCGGACATCGTGAACGGAGGAGAGGAGCCCCTCAGCTTTGCTCTCGCCCCGCCCACGGGCATGCCCGAAACTTTTCGAGGACGCTCCCCGTGGTGGGATCGACCGCTCCTTCTGGCCGTAAACTTTTGGGCACTGACCAGACCTTACAATCGCCACGTGAACCCATCCCCACACAATCAGCGTTCCATTCAGGATTGGCACGATTCACGAACCGAAGTTCGTGTGGAGCTCGCACTGCGCTCCAAGTGATATGATAATAAGAAACTGCCACTTTCAGGTCAAGGGGCGCGGCGTGCAAAGATCAAAATAGTTCGGCTGGGTATACAACATATTGTGCTTATTTTGATATGGCCACGATATGTTGTATGGGCTGATGAACTATACTGTGGCTTGTGTTCCGGGAGGCTGACACAAGACCTTCCCTCACCTTTCTCTCCCATCCAGTTTTCGCGAAAATGTTACAAGATTGGCTGCGTCCTGCGCACCCACACAGCATCCCCATCCCGATGAATGCGGGATCGTTCCAGGACAACGGAGCAACGTGTAAATGCCGATTGCAAGGATCCCTCGGGCTTGGTGCTGGTGTCATTTGGAATGGGATCACTTTCGAAACACCGGTCATTCCCGCCTTCGCGGGAATGGCCGCACTTGGGAGCGCCCGTTTCTCGCAAATGACACCAGCACCTCGCCCCTCACGGGCTCACGCCGCGTTTGCCCGCCACCCAATCGTTCCACTGACCGAAGCTCTTCATCTGGTCATCCATTTTCGAATCGTGCAGGAGCTTTTCGACCTCCGCGCGCGTTTGGCGGGGGGCGGGCCGGGAAGGATTCTCCGCGAGTTCCCAAACCAGCACGGCGGCGAGCGCGGCATTATTCCTGGCTTCCCGCGGGTTCACAGCATCATAAACATCGGATTCAGCGTGATAATTCGGAAGATACGGAGCCCATTCCTGCCGGGCAATGAGGTTGGGAACCCCCGAGAGGAGGAAATCAAAGTTATCGGTCCCATCGATGGCCTCCAGGGTATCGTCGGGTGCGCTCATTCCCGGAACCGCCGCGAGGGCCTGGTTGATCGGCCGGCGCAGTTCGTCCCGACCATTAAGATAGAAACCACTGGTGTGTCCGGAGCCTGTATCAAACGTGATCATAGCCACGTGGCGGCCCATTTCCGACGCATGTTGCAAGACGTAGGCCTCGGAACCGAACATGCCCTGTTCTTCGCCGGTAAAAAGGACGAAGCGCACGGTGCGGCGCGGCAACACCCCCAGCGCCTTAAAGCTTCGCGCGATGTCGATGACCATGGCGGCGTTCACGCCGTTATCTTCGGCGCCCGTGCCCAGGTCCCAGGAGTCCAGATGCGCGCCGATCAGCATGATTTCCTCTGGCAGTGCGCGGCCTCGTATTTCCGCTACCACGTTGCGGGCTTGATAGGGACCGCCAAAGTGGCTGGGGAGGTCCAGTCGCACCCGCACCTCACCGCGTTCGGAAAGGCGCGCCAACCGTGCCGCATGTACGCGCGCCACGATGGCGGCGGGAAGGGGAGGGCCGTTACTCCCCCATCCCATGAGGTGGCGATAGAGGAGCACTCCATGCTGGGTGGACTGCACCAGCAGCGCCGCCACACCCGCCCGCAGCGCCGCAGCGAACACGGGGCCGTCGCGCCCGTATTCGGCAAACAGGTCAGCTTCGGTCTTCATTTCCGGCGAGAGCACCAGGGCGATCGAGCCGCGCGCTTTGTCACCGAGGCGGGCAAACGATTCCCCGCTGCCATCGCCCGCATTCACCAGAGGAGCCTCAATTGCCTGCCCGCCTGGAGTGGGGGCGGTGAACGGACCGGCGGCGACGCGGATGGGAAATTCCACGGGCGCAATGCACTCCGCGTGATCAGCGCCTCCCACCCAGGATTCAGGAATTGTGTAGGTCTCCGTCCACGTAGAGTCCACACGCGCGGCGCGGAAGCGGGCAACGGCCCAATCCACAGCGCGATCGCAGGCCTTGGAACCGGTCGGCCGGCCGCCAATGCTGTCGCAAAGTTCGCGCAAATCGTCGAGCAGCGGCGTCTGCCCCTGCTCGCGTGCGGCGAGAAGTTCGGCGGCGTGGGCTTGTGAGTCTGCGGTCGCGGCAGCGGACTGCGGCGGCAATGCTTCTGTCCGCGACGTGACTATCGCCAGGGTGCAAACCAAGGCGAGATTCAGCAGGTGTTTTGTGGGACTACCCCTTTGCATTATTTCCCCTTCTCTCGACCGGCATCGTCACTCCGGCCCACCGCAGCCATGCCTTGCAGGATCACTCGGCGTCCGGCCTGACGGACGACGTGAGTCAACAATACGGGAATCTGAGGGGATGTCAAGATTGCCCAATGGGAGGGAACGGGTCAGGTTGCGAGAGGCAGCGCTTCCTCCTCTGGGGCTGTTCGCTGAATTAGCGGTTGCCTTTACCCTGAAGCGGGACTAAGAATTAATTTTCCGCTCTGGGGGGAGCCCGCGTGAAGCGACTTCGATCCCTTATCGTGGCCTTGCTGGCGCTTCTGCTGCTGGAGGGCGCAGTTGGCGCAGCGGATACCCTGCCCGTTCTGAAAGGGCGAGTCACCGATGAGAATGGACTGCCCGTGGGCAAAGCTCAAGTCAAACTTGCCTTTGCCGGCGGGAAGATTTTCTCTGCCGTGAGCGACGACGCTGGCTTCTTCTCCATTTCCAGCCTTTACCCCGGCGAATACACCGTGCAAATTGAGAAGCCGGGCTTTTTTGTTTTGGCGAATCAGAAGATCCAACTGGCCCCGGACAACACGGAGTTTACCTTCACCCTGAACCACGAAGAAGAAGTGCGGGAGAAGGTTGACGTCACGGCCACGGAGAACCGCATTGAACCCACCTCCACACCGAGCACGGCGACCTTAACCGGGACGGAAATCCGCGACATCCCCGTGGCAGGTACACACGATTTGCAGCAGAGCCTGGTGGCCCTGCCGCAGGTAGTGCGCGACAACACCGCCTTGATTCACATTGCCGGGGCACGCAACACCCAGGCGCAGTACCTCATCGACGGCGTGGAGGTGGGCGACCCCGCCAGCAACGCGCTGGGCGCGCGCATGATCGTGGAAGCGGTGCGCAGCACGGAAATCCAGACCGGGCGTTTCGGTGCGGAATACGCCCACCCCGGCGCGGCCGTGCTGAGCTACGAAACGCGCGAGGGCGATGACCGCTGGCGGTTCAACGCCACGGATTTTTTCCCGGCGGTCAATGTCCAGGAAGGCGTGCAGCTCGGGAATTTCTATCCGCGCGTGGTCTTTTCCGGGCCCATCGTCAAGGACCGCTTGTGGTTCTCTCAGTCGTTCGACGTGCTGCACACGCTGTCGATTGTGAAAGGCCTGCCTTCGGGACAAAACGAAATACAGGAATGGGGCGGAGACAGTTGGTCGCGGCTGCTCTGGAAGATTTTGCCGAACAACAGCCTGCGCATCAGCTTTCTCCCCAACCTCGAGTGCGACAGCCACCTGGGACTGGACGCGCTGCATGCGCAATCCACCACCACCGACGCGACGGAGAACCAGATGTTCGGTTCCGTGAAGGAACAGGCGTACGTCCACGATACCCTATTGGAATTTGGCGGGGGCGTCGAGCGTACCACCGGCGGCGTGAATCCGCAGGGCACGGCGCCCTACCTTTTGCTGGTGAACGGCACGGGGGGGAGTTATTTCCAGAAGGTCAATGACGCTGCCCACCGGTACCAGGCGTTCACCCAGGTGATCAGCACACCCGTGCACGGGTTCGGCACGCACACGCTTTCGGCGGGAGCGAATCTTTCGAGCGTGGATTTTCCCCAAACCGCCATGCGCGGTGAGATTCAGGCGCTGCGCAGCGATCAGACGCTGGACCGGCTGACGACGTTTACGGGCAGCCCGAGCTTCCGGGTCGCGAACACGCTGGCGGGCGGATTCGTGCAGGATGCCTGGTCGCCGAGTGCGCATGTGGTGGCGCAGATGGGCGTGCGCGTGGATTGGGACCGGCTGTTCCAGGCGGCACTGGTGCAGCCGCGCCTAGCGATGAATTTCCTGCCGTTTTCGGACAACCGCGGGAAGCTTTCGCTGGGCTGGGGAAGGTACGATATCCCCCTGAATCTTTCCGTGATCGGGCAGGCGTACGACCAGCGGGAGGTGGACACCTTGTATGACCCGGCGGGCACGGCGCCCATCCAGGGGCCGGCGACCGGCCAGTTTGCGCTGCCCCCCGGGGGATTCACACAATTGCAACAGCCCTATTTCGATATCGTGAGCGCGGGCTACCAGCAAAAGGTGGGGAAGAACACGCTGATGTCCGTGGAGTTTCTCGCGCGCGATCAGCACCATGGCTTGGTGTACGAAACACTTTCGCCCGGCCAGATCGGATCGGAACTATTGCTTCAGACTTCGCGGCGAGACAAGTATCGCGGCGTTACCGTCTCGGCGCGCCACACCTTTGCCAACACCGCCGTGCTCTTCGGCAGTTACACCCGGTCGCGGTCCAGCTCGGACCAGGTGCTCGACCCCATGCTGGGAACGCTGTATTTCGCGCCGCAGCAACCCGGCCCGCTATTGTGGGATGCGCCGAACCGCTTTCTGTCGTGGGGCAGCATTCCCACGCCGGTTTGGGGAATTCTGTTTACCTACTTGTTCGATTACCGCACGGGGTATCCCTATAGCGAGATCAATCAGCAGCAGTTCCTAGTTGGTGCGCCGAATACATTGCGCTTCCCGGATTACGCGAGCCTGACCCTAGGGCTGGAGAAAAAATTCACGTTCCGAAACCGCATCTTCGCCGCGCGCGTGGCGGTGGTGAATACTTTGGACCGGCAGAATCCCGATGCCGTGGTGAACAATATCGATGCCCCGAATTTCGGGACGTTCGTGGGCGGTCAGGGAAGAGCGATAACCGGGCGGCTGCGCTTCGTCGGCCGAAAGTGAATCGGCACGGTTCCGGTCGTTTGGCTTAAGGGCTATGCGGTGGATGGCCGCGGGCCGCGCATTTTGGCAGTCGTCCGTGGCCGCGGCTGGCACTGGGGGCAGAAGTGGCTGCTGCGCCCCCCGATCACCATGCGGCGGATGGCGTGGCCGCAGCGGTGGCACGGTTCGCCGGTGTGCTGGTACACGCGCAGCTTGCTGAGGAATGCCCCCGGCCGGCCTTCGATGTCCATGTAATCGCTGAAGGTCGTTCCTCCCAATCGCACGGCGCGGTCCAGCACCTTGCGGACCGCCTTGTAAAGTTGATGAGCCTTATCGGTAGAAACGCGGCCGGGCTGGGAGAGGGGATGGATGCGCGCTTCGAACAGGGCCTCATCGGCGTAGATGTTTCCCAAGCCTGCCAGCAGATTCTGATTCATCAACCAACTCTTGATGGCGCCTTTGCGGCCGCGCATGGCCGCAAGGAAATGCGCCTGACTCACCCTTTGGGCATCCGGGCCAAGCGCGCCAAAGACGTTTTCCAATTCTGCCTGCGTCAGCGAGCGCAGTCTGCCGAAGCGCCGCGCGTCACGGAAACGCAATTCCTCGCGGCCATCGTCCAGAGTCATGAAGACATGGGTGTGGGGCTCGATGGGGGCATCGTGCGGGGCAACGGTGAGCTGGCCCGTCATTCCCAATCGCACCAGCAGAAAACGCGGGGCCGAGCCGTCATCCGCGGTCAGTTCGACGGCAATGGCCTTGCCCGTGCGCGACACGCTGGTAAGCTTTCTACCTTCGACGGTGGAAACGAATTCCTCCGCCGAGCCGGTGATGACGGAGGCGTGGCAAACTTCGACGGTTACGATGCGGCGCCCCAGCGCGCGCCGCCTGAGCCCTTGAGCAACGGTTTCAACTTCCGGAAGTTCTGGCATAAGAAATCAGGGATTAGGGGCTGGGGATTAGGGGTTAGGGATTCGGAATCAGCGGTTAGAATTAAGGGAAGCTTTGGATTCATTGAGTCTGCAATCCTGGCCTGAATTCCCAATTCCGGATCCGATGTCCAAAACCCTAACCCCTACTCCCCAGTCCCCAGTCCCTGCTCTTTAGACTCCCACCTTGATATCGGCGCCCTCAACCTCGACGGGAAAGGTGGTCAATTGGATGGCGTTATTTCCGACTTTTTCGCCCGTGCACACGTTGTACTCCCACATGTGCCAGGGGCAACTGATAACCTCTCCCTCCAGAATGCCTTCGCCGAGGGGCCCACCCTGATGGACGCAGGTATTATCGGTGGCGAAAATCTTTCCTCCGACATTATAGAGGGCGATGTCGATCCCGTTCACTGACACGGTCATTGCCGTTCCCGGCTTCAAGTCTGATGTGCTTGCGACCTTCACAAAGTTAGGCATGTCGATCTCCTTGACACTCAATGATAATCCGCAGATTACTCAGATTTCATAGATGAGGCAGGCGGAAGAAAAAAGCAAAGAGCGGGCGCGATTCGCCCAGGCAAACAGGCCCCGCGACAATTCGGCCGACCCATACAGCCTCAATGGAAATACGGGATCGTCACGCCTTGTCTTTACCGCTTTCTATTCTTTCTGTGCAATCTGTGGACTAAAGAAGTTGTTTTAGCCGATCTGAACAAATTCCGGTGTCCCCGCCTTGCCGATGCGAACGGATTTCTTGAAGTCCTCCATCATGCTGTGGTCAAGACGCACATCCGTTGGCCGTTTCCCAATGGTCATGCCGTCGATTTTCTCTTGCAGTTTCAGCAAGGCATAAAAGAGGTTTTCCGGGCGGGGCGGACAGCCCACTACGTAGACATCCACGGGCACGATCTTGTCCACACCCTGCAACACGGCGTAAGTGTTGAAGGGCCCGCCGACGCTGGAGCAGGCGCCCATGGAGATGCACCATTTCGGGTCCGGCATCTGCTCCCAGATGCGCTTGACCACCGGCGCCATTTTCAGGGTGACGGTACCGGCCACGATCATCAAGTCCGCCTGACGGGGGCTGGGGCGAAAGACCTCGGCGCCGAAGCGCGCCATGTCAAACCGCGACGTGGTGGAAGCGATCATTTCAATGGCGCAGCACGCCAACCCGAACGTCAGCGGCCAGAGGGAGGACTTGCGCGCCCAATTGAAAACATAATCCACGGAGGTAATGACAAAGTTCTTTTCGAATCGATTCTCGATAAATCCCATACCCCAGCCTCGTTCTGCCGCGAATGCCAGGTAGTTTTGTCGCCGGCGTTGCGGTCGCGACCCATTATACCCTGAGGCCGGTGATGGCCCGAAATATTTCCCGCGCGCACGCGATGGGCGAGAGTGATACATTTGCAATTCCCGCCGCCGATAGGGTAAGGGAACAACGCGCCAAAACACTTGCTCTAAATGCCGAAGATGTAGCACGCTGGGTTGAAGGAAGCTGAATCCTTCAAGGACACAGGTTGAAAATCATGGCGAATGAAGCAAACGCTGAGGCACGCGCCCCCGAACAAAAGGGTGATGTGAACCAAGGGGTGGGAATTCCTTGGCACGCTTCCGGGATTCCGGCATGGTGGGGGATCGCCGTGGTTCTCGCCCTGACGTTTGCGGTCTATACCCCCACGCTTCGCTATCAGTTCGTACACGACGATCGCGGGCAGATCGTGGAGAATCCCGCGGTTCGCTCCTGGCATGCGGTCCCCACCTACTTTACGGCGCACGCATGGGCGGGAGTAATGCCCGATGAGTGGGTGAACTATTACCGCCCAATTTTCATGTTGTGGCTGCGATGCAATGATGCGGTATTTGGAAATCAGGCCTGGGGTTGGCACCTCTCGACCATCCTGGCCCACGTCCTCGCCACACTTCTCGTGTACCTCCTGGTGTGGCGATTGGGAACCGATCGTAATGTGGCGCTATTAGCGGCGCTGATTTTCGGTCTCCATCCCGCGCATATTGAAGGTGTCGCCTGGATTTCCGGCGTCACTGAACCGCTCTTGGGAATGTTCTTGATTGGCTCATTCCTGGCTTACTTGCAGTCGGGCGTCGAGGGTACGGGTGGGCTCAAATGGAAAGTGACTTCCCTAACCTTATTTGCATTCGCCATGCTGGAGAAAGAGACTGCGCTGATCCTTCCCGGGCTATTGCTGGTCTACGAGTGGATTTTTGGCAGGGAGTGGGGAAGACGGCCCGAATTGAGGGAAATTCAAACGTGGTGCGGAGAAGCTTTCGGCAAGATCTGGCCCTACTTCTTCCTCGTTGCCCTTTATGTTCCCGCGCGGATTTACGCCTTGAAGGGGTTTAATCACGTCGTGACTCCGCTCAGCACGGCGCAGTTGGTCTCTACCTGGCCTTCGCTCGCGGCGTTTTGGGTTCGCCACCTGATCTGGCCGGCCGGCCTCAGTACCTATTATAATTTTCCCGCGGTACTCCACCCCACGCTGGGGAATTTCATACTCCCCGGCATCTTCATTGCCGGTGTGGGGGTCGGAGTGTACGCCTGCGTGCGGAGTTCCCGCCTGGCCACCTTCTTCGCGGTTTGGCTGGCGCTGCCCTTAATCCCGATCCTCAATCTCCGCGTCTTTAATGCCAACGACTTCGCCCACGACCGGTACCTGTACTTACCGTCAGTGGGTCTGGCCGTCCTCGTGGCCATGCTGCTGAAGAAAGTGTGCTCGGGACCGCCTCGATGGCTGGGCGTTCCCGCTTCGCTTTGGGCGATTGTTTTGTGCCTGGCCGCGTTGATGAGTTATGGAACCATCACCGAGAGTTTCTACTTTAAAGACAATCTAACTTTTTACGCATATAACCTTACGAAGTCGCCTCACAATCCCGACGCCGAGTCCAACTACGCCTCCATACTGGCGGAGGGCGGCCAGTATGGCCCTGCTATCGAAGCATTCCTCGACGCGGTCAACTACAATCCGACCTATTGGACCCCCACCTACAACCTGGCCCTCACTTACTACAAAATCGGAAACATTCCGGAAGCGGAAAGGTATTTTCTCCGGGCGATCCAAATCAATCCCAACAAATCGGACGAATATTTTTACCTGGGCATGACGCGCTTCAAAACCGGTCACACCCCCGAGGCCATTGCTTCCCTGCGGCAGGCCATCGCCATTCACCCTAATGGCTTTGCTTATCATTTGGCGCTGGGATTAATGCTGAAAACCCAGGGCGACCTGACCGGGGCACTCCAGGAATTCAAGGTGGAACTGGCAAACAATCCGGGGCAGAAAGCGGCGGTGGGGCAAGTACAGGAGATCGAAAACCAATTGCAGGCGCAACACGGAGGCGGCCACCCGTGAGGGCCGGCGGTCTTGAAGATGTCGGCTTGACCGGCGATGGGATTGTCGGGGCCGGGGAGTGGTTTTCCCAGTTCTGAGACAGCCTCCTGGGGGGAGAGGGAAGTAAATTCAGATCGCTCGCCGCTGCGCTTTCGCAAGAATCTAAGGAGAGGGCACTTCACTGCGGACGCGCGCGGCGCCAGCCTTGTCGCCGGCAGCTTCCAGTGCCGCCGCCTCGGCCATATAGGCCTGGAAATAGGTGGGATCCACTTCGCGCGCTACATGGAATTGTTCCGCTGCCTGCGCCGGCTTGCCCATTTTCAGCCAACATGTTCCCAGAAAGAATCGCGCTCCCGTGTCCATGGGATCCAGACGCACCACATGTTGAAAATATTCCGCCGCCTGCGGGTAGTCACGGCGAGGGAAGTAGAACGAACCCAGCACATTGTAGGCGAAGGTATAATCCGGCAACAGGTGGACGGCCTTGTCAAAGTAGTCGAGTGCCTCCTGCTCGCGCCCCTGAAGGAGAGCGACCTGGCCCAGCCCGATGTAGGCGTCATATATCACGGCAGGAGTCGGACGGAGGCTTTGCGCATTCAGCCGCAGGGCGGTTTGGAATTCACGGGCCGCGCCATCCAAGTCACCTGCCTGGAATTGCAAGTTCACACCATGAGAGACATGCACTTCGGCGGTATTGGCCGATACGGCGAGCGAGTAGTCCGACAGCGCGTCATTGTCATGCCAGTGGGGGATAGTTCGCACGGTTTGTGCCGCCCACAACGCCACCACAACCGCCAGGGCGGGGATGACCACCCGGTCGAGGTGGGCATGGGGAAGATGCAGCGGCAACCATTCGCAACCCAGATATCCGAGCGCCAGGCAAAGACCCACGGAGGGCAAATAGGAAAATCGATCGGCAACCAATGGGATACTGAGGTAGCGATAGTTGAGGCAGGGAATGAGCGTGATAAACCACCAGAGGATGAGGAAGCACAATCGGGGTTCGCGCTTGCGCCCCACGCCAGCGGCAGCAATAATCAGCAGCGCTGCCCAGGGCCAGGGTGAACGCAGGCTGGCCGCGAGATCGAAAGAACGGAAAACATTGAGGTGAGCAGGCCAGAAGAACAAGCGGGCATGCTGGCCCAGCAATCCCACTGCCACCCGGGCAACCTGCCAATTGAAATCCCGTAGGCGGGATGTTTCCGAGAAGTTGCCCATCACCAACACGCGGATGGCCACGCAAACCGCAACCGCTGCCGCGTAAGGAAGCCAGCTTACCGCTCGCCGGGACCATTTCTGGGCAGATGATTGGCAGAACCAGTAAGCCACCAGGAGCAGAGGAAAACTGAACCCCACCTCCTTGAAAAAGAGGGCGGGAAAATAGACCAACGCGGCCGCTACGTGCCCCCGGAAGTTCCCGGGTGATTGGTCCTCAGCCTGCAGAAACATCAAAAATCCCAACAAACAGAAGAAAGTACACCCGATTTCGGGAATTGCGGCCGCCCATGCCACTGCCTCAACATGCAGCGGGTACACCGTCCACAGCAACGCGCCGGCGAACGCTGCCAATTCGTTCGGAAGGATTCTACGGGCGATTCGGTATACTACCCAAATGGTAAGGGCGTAAAGAATGAGTTGGACGGAGTGATAGGCGAAGGGATTGGAACCGGCCACCCTGTAGACGAGCCAATAGGTGAAGATGTGCAGCGGTCGGTAAAAACTGGCCTGCGCAAAGCCCCCGGCGAACGACCACACCCGCCCCAGAAAAATGCGCCTCCACAGGTGCGGGTTCTTGATGAAGGGGTTTTTCAGGATCTGCTCAATGTCGTCAGAAACAAACCCGCAACTCAGGACTCCCTGGTAGAAAACAATCGCTACCAGTATCAGCAGCCAACTGCCCACGGCATGATGCTTCTTGAGCAGATCATTCAAACGGGCCAACAATGTTCAACTCCCCCGTAAACTCCGAGGACCCACACTAGGGTTTTGGGATCGATGCCCGGACGCGCGCCGCTCCCGCCTTATCGCCCGCCGCCTCCAGTGCTGCCGCCTCTGCCACAAAGGCCTGGAAAAATTCGGGATCCACAACGCGCGCCGCGTGGAACTGATCCGCCGCCGGGGCCGGCTGCGCCAGTTTCACCAAACAGGTCCCGAGATAAAACCGCGCATTCGTGTCCAGTGGGTTTGCTTGCACGGCCAGGCGGAAGTACCCCGCAGCCCGCGCGTAATCACCGCGTGGAAAATAAACCGAGCCCAGAACCAGGTAGGCAAAGCCGAGGTTCGGCTGCAGGTGCACCGCCTTGTTAAAGTAGTCGAGGGCCTCCGCCTCGCGGCCCTGATTCAGTGCGATCTGGCCCAGACCAATGTAGGAGTCGTATTCAACTGGTGACAGAGGGCGCAGGCTTTCGGCGTTCAGCCGCAGGGCAGTGCGGAACTCCCGGGCGGCGCCCTCCATGTCATGATCGCGGAGTTGCAAGACCACACCGTGAGAAACGTGTGCCGGGGCGGCATTGGGCGAAACGCATAGCGCATATTCATACAGGGTATCGTTGTCGCGCCAATGGGGAATGGCCCGCGCGATTTGAACCGCCCAAAGCGCCCCCACGGCCACCAGCGCGCCCATGGCAACCGGAGTGGGATGGAGATGCGGAAATCGTCTCGGCGCCCATGCGAAGGCAACGTATCCGAGCGCCAGGCAAAGACCTACGGAAGGCAAATAGGAGAATTGATCCTCCACGAGCGGGAAACTCAACTGGCGATAGTCAAGGCACGGCATAAGCGTCACGATCCACCAGAGCACCAGGAAACTCAAAAGGGGATCGCGCTTTCGCCCGATAAAGGCCGCCGCGAGAATCACGAGTGCGGCCCAGGGCCAGGGCGAATGGAGACTCTCGGCGAGCCGGAATTCCCGAAATTCGCTGAGGCGAATGGGCCAGAAAAACAGCTTGGCATGCTGGCCCAGCAATCCTGCCGCCGCCCACGCCACCCGCGGTTTGAAACCTCGGACCGGAGAGATGGAAGAAAAGTGGCCCATCACCGCCACGCGAATCACCGCGCAAATCGCGGCGGCCGTTACGTAGGGAAGCCAATGGACCGCCCGCCGCAACCAGGGACCTGAGAAACACAACCAATAGGTCAGAATAAGAAGGGGGAAAGTGAAAGCCTGCTCCTTGAAGAACAGCGCCGGGAAGAAAACTGCTGCCGCCAAAGCGTGTTGGCGCAAGCTCGGTGGCGACTGGGCCTCGGCCCGCAAAAAAAACAAGAACCCCAGCAGACAGAAGAGTCCGCACTCGATGTCAGGAATCGCGGATGCCCACGCCACCGCCTCAACGTGCAAGGGGTGCAGCGTCCACAACAATGCCCCCGCAAACGCTGCGAACTCATTGGGAAGGAGCTTGCGGGCGATCCGGTACACCATCCAAATGGCGAGGGAGTAGAGGATGAGCTGGAATAAGTGGTAGCCAACGGGACGGAGGCCGTCCACCCGGCAAACCAGCCAAAGCGAGAAGACTCCCAAAGGCCGATAAAAACTGCCCTGCGCTGCATGCCCGAGGAAGGACCACATGGGCGCCAGGAAAATCCGTTTCCACAAGTGCGCATTCTTGATATACGGGTTCTCGAGAATCAGCATGACGTCGTCGTATACAAAGCCACACGTCAGAACTCCCCGGAAGAAGATTACAGCCACCAGGATCAGCAGCCAACTGCTTGCGGCGCGATACTTCTTTAGAAGGCCATCCAGAAAGGTCAACAATGTTCAACTCCGCGTCAAATCTGAAACCCCACGAAAGAATAATCTATACGTAAATAATATCAAACTTACAACAGAGTATCCGGCCGCCTTCAACGCTTCCAATGCCCCGGTGTAGTTATTGTTTCGGGATCAATGCCCGGACGCGCGCCGCCTCCGCCTTCTCGCCCGCCGCCTCCCACGCGCGCGCCTCCGCCGCGTAAGCTTCCAGATAAGTCGAGTCCGTTTCGCGCGCCGCACGAAATTGCGCCGCGGCCTGGCGGGGCTCGCCGAGTTTCAAATAACAAGTCCCCAGATAAAAGCGTGACTCCTCTTCCTGGGGATCGAGTTCCACGGCCTTCTGGAAATAGACCTTCGCCTGGGCATAGTCGCCGCGCGGGAAATAGACGATGCCGAGGGATTTGTAGGCGAGGCTGTTGCCAGGCACCACCCGCAACGCCTGGTTGTAATCATCAATGGCTTCTTGCACGCGTCACTGGAGGTTGGCAACCTGGCCCAGCAACACGTAACAGTCGGTGGTAACCCCGGCCAGCGGCCGTTCACTGGCCAGGTTAAGCTTGATGGCCAGCCGATACTCCTCGGCGGCCGCGTCCATTTTCCCGTCCCTCTGCTGTAGGACCACACCGTGCAGCATGTGGGCCAGCGCGGAGTTGGGCGAGGCCAGGTAGGCCTGACCCCACAAGGAAACATTGTCGTGCCAGCGGGGGACCGAACGCACGTCTTGAACGGTCCACAGCGCCATCAGAACCCCCAGAACCAGAACCAGGGCCGGAGCAGCTTTGGGGCGCGCCAGACGGCGTGGCAACCAATCGAGCGCAAAGGATGCGAGGGCCAGGCAAGGGCCCACGGTGGGCAGAAACGAGAAGCGGTCTGCCACCGGCAAGTTCACTTGGCGAACATCCAGACAGGGCAGCAAGGTTACTCCCCACCAGATGATCAGAAAGCCCAGCATAGGCTCCCGCTTGCGGAGCAAAAGCGCCGCTACGAGAATCAACAAGGTGACCACGGGCCACGCTGAGTGCAGGCTGGCCCCCAAATCAAATGAACGGAATATCGAAAGATACAAAGGCCAGAAGAAAAGTCTGGCATGCTGGCCCATCAAACCCAGGGCTACCGCCCCTATGCGCCATGTGGGCTGAAATAAATTGTGTGCTTCCGAAAAGCGGCCCAGCACTGTAATCCGAATGGCCAGGTAAGCCGCCACGGCGGCGGCGAACATCGTCCAGTGAAGAACCTTCCTCTTCCAGGAAGTTCTCCCGGGAAAGTAGAACCAGTAAATCAAAATGACTAGGGGAAAGGTGAGCGCCATTTCCTTGAAGAACAAGGCTGGAAAGAAGGCGGCAACAGCAAGTATGTAGCGGCCCAGGGGCTGGTCTACCGATCGTTCGGCGCGAACAAAGAGTAGAAATGCAAGTAAATAGAAGTATGCCGCGCCCAGATCCGGGAGCGCTGAAATCCAGGCCACCGTTTCCACATGCAAGGGGTGTAGCGCCCAGAGCAAAGTTCCCACAAACGCCACCAGCGAGTTCGGTAATAGTTCGCAGGCCAGCCGGAAAACCAGCCACACCGCGGCGGCGTAGAAGAGTAGGAGAGCAAGGTGGAAAACAGCAGGGTTGGGGCCTTTTATACGGTACAAGGCCCAATAAACTATGAATTGCAGTGGCCGATACATGTTGTCACGTTGCGCCGGTCCGCGGAACGACCACACGGATCCCGTGAAAATACGCGTCCAAAGGCCGGGATTTCTGAGGCAGGGGTTTTCGAGAATCTGGGGGATGTCATCGTGCACAAGCAGGTTGGAAAGCGTGCCGCAAAAGACCACATAAGTGGTGAGGAACAGTACCCCTCCCGCCAAACGCGGATGATCTTGAATCCATCGGTTCCATTGTTCGAGCAAGAGTTGGCCTCACGTCGAAACTCATCGCGGGAATCTGCCCGAGCCGGAACACTCGACTGGCCCGCGCTAGTTGATCGGAAATTCGGGTAGATTATAGCTGCAATTGGCTGGGGGACAAAGCCACTATACTCCGGCGTCAACATTGTGAGGGCGAGGTTGAAAACCCCTCCCTAATCCCGGGCGCTCTTGCCAACGATGTCATGAAAATAGCTGTGCCGAAGGCGCTTCGCGCATTTTCATCCTCGGTGGCGTGCCCCAGAGCGCATAAACGTCTGTGCGGGAAGAGTGCCGTGGCATTTCTACTTTGGCCCCCTTGCTGCGCCGGAAGTCAAAGCATCCAACTGCTGCCGCGCCGCGGCGCTTTCCGGATGATATTGAAGTTCGAGCTTGAATTCGGATTCGGCGGCAGGAATGTTCTTCTGGTCGCGCCGGATCATCGCGAAGACAAAATGGTAGCCGGGTGCGGAAGGACGAATCTGAATCGCCTGCTGTATGTATTGGACCGCTTCGTCGGGCCGCCCCTGGCGCCAAACGCTGAGGCCAAGGTAAATGTACTCATCGGAATCCGCGGCGTTGATGCTGATGGCCCGACGTAGAAAATCCTCCGCATCCTTGAGCCTGCCCATTTTGTAATAGGTATAGCCGAGGTTGTAATTGGAAAGCCAGAACCCGGGCTCACGCACCAGGACTTGAGAATAGAGGGCGATGGCTTCATCGGATTTCCCTGCATCCATCAATGCCGCCCCCAAATCGTTGCATATCAAATTGTCGTGGGGAGCAATCCGGTAAGCGCGTTCGTAGAGAAGCAGATCGCTGGCCCAGTAGGTTTGCTGGCTCACCGTCGCTACCGCGTATGCGAGGGCCAGGACCGCGAGCAAGCCGAGGTGCAGGTTTTTCTGCCTCGCGGGCCAGTGGCTGGCTGTCTCCGCCAGGAACAACGACACCAGCAGGACAAAGCCGATGGAAGGAATATACAAGTAACGGTCGTGAGCAATATCGCCCTCGGCATAAGCGCGCAGGAAGAGGACGGGAATGATCGGCAGCACCATCCAACCGCAGGCAAACAGGGCTAAGCGCGTGTCTTGGAGCCGGCTGATGCCCCTCGCCGCAATCATGATGAGCGCCAGTAACAGCATTGTGGGTATGATGAATGCTATGGATACCAGATTGGTGACATAGGGCAACCCGTAAAGCCCGCTGAGCCCGATGGGAAGCAGGAAATGGCGAAAGTACATCCAGACAATGGAAGGTTCCGTAAGCGCCATGGTGCTCCAGGACACGGGAGTCACCGTGTGCGACAATCCACGCAAGACATGCGCCCGCAGGGCAACGTATAGAACCGTCAGCGCAAAGTACCCCAGGGAGTGCTTCAGCGCCAAAGCGAACCGTAATATCCGAGGCTGGTCTTCTGTGTAGAGCCACGCGTACGCGAAAACCAGGGGGGCCAAAACGACGATGGTCTCTTTTTCAAGAAGTCCCAGCGCGAACAAGGTCAGCGCCCAAGCCATCCAGCCCCAGCGGTTTTCCTCGCGAAAGTGCAAATAGGCCAGAAAACTCCCGATCAGGAAAATCGCCATCAGCGGATCAGTGACGCCGGATACCCAGGCGACACTCTCCATGTGAACAGGGTGGAGGGCAAAGAGCGTCGCGGCGCTGAAGGCAATCCAGCGGCTGACCGCTAGGCGGCGAATCAGGACAAACACCATGTAGGTGGTCGCGACATGGCACAGGACCGTGGTGACGTGCCATCCTTTTGGATCAAGCCCAAACATGGCGTGGTTCAGGCGAAACCAGAGCAGAAAAAGTGGGCGGTAATAATTGCCGCTCACATTGGGATATAACTCCGCCCAGGCATGGGAAGTGAAGTAATGGGGCAGATAGCGCCACTCGTGAATGGCGGGGTTTTCGAGGATTTGCGGCTTGTCGTCATAGACGAACTGAAAGCCCAGGGTGGGGACGTAAGCGAGAAATGCGATGGCACAGGCCAGAGTCTCGGCGACGCCGCGCCGGGAGATCCAGCTCACCACACCCGCATCTTCAGAGGATGTCTCAACCTGCATTATTCGCCGGACTTACCAATCCAAAAAACCTTCCGCCTGAATCATGACGATGTCTTTAAACAAGTCATCCTGGACTGGCGCTTAGGGCTTCACGCCCGTGAGCAGCAGGGCCCCTTCCGCCTTGAAGCGCTGCATCTGAGCTGCGTCGCGGAACCATCGGCCGGTGTAAACCTCCGGTGTGGGCGAGAGGTCAGGAATGCGGCGATGGCGAACATCGCGGAATCCCGCGGTGCGGAAATGTTCCTGCCATTCCTCCGCGGAGAGCAGGCTTGTGGGAATCTCAAAGTGGAGCTGCCATTGGTGACAGTCGGGATTGTCGCGGTAGAAGTTGATCAAGATCCAGGCGGAGCCGCCGGACGCGAGCACGCGAAAGATTTCTCCCAGGCCGCGGGCCGCATCGTGCCAATAGCACGCGGATTCGACAGAAAGAACTTTGGTGAAAGATTCCGGGGGGATGGGAATCCGCTCGGCGGTCCCGTGGCGGAACCGGGCATTGGTGAGGCCGGCGCTGGCAAGCCGCGCCCTTCGCACCATCTCATCCGACACGTCAATGCCCACCACGGAGCCGTTGGGCACCTGCGCGGCGAGCCGCCGGACCAGCCATCCGCTTCCGCAACCTACATCCAGCACGCGATCGGCGGGCTGTAAATCCATAAGCGCGAGCATGGGCAGGACGATAGGAAGGTGCTTCTCCTCCATTTCCTCGCCGCGACCCGCTTCCGCCCAGCGGTCGAATTCTTCACGAAGCTGAAATTCCGGCGCCCGGTTCGGCATCATCATCTCAAGAAAAACCTCACCCGCGATTCTACCAGAGCGGACCCCTGGAAAATCGAAATTCGAAACTCGAAGCACGCGTGGCGCGGACCTGGTTTGTAGGTTCGCGCCTTTTAGCATCAAAGCTCGAAACTCGATGTCGAGGTTGCGATTTTCGACTTTCGATTTTCGAATTTCCAATTTCGACCAAGTACGAACAGCAATGGGGCTATGGGTAGGAAATGATCACCGATTCCGGCATGGGGGGTTGCCGGAAGTGTTCGCTGCTCCTGAAGCCCGCGTTGCTGAACATGCGTTCGATTTCCGCAAAGGTGTAGGCGTCACCGTGGGGAGTTGAACCCAGCATGATCATGCTGAAAGTGGCGGCCTCCGGCGGCGTCACGCGATCGTCGTTGGGCACAAATTCCAGTGTCACGGCGCGGCCAGATGGCGCGAGTGCGGCGTGGACCTTGCGCAAGAGCTCTTCATTGGTAGGAGGATCAAAATGGTGCAGGAAGTTCGTCAACAAAACTAAATCGTAGCCTTCGCCGAACTCAACATCAAAAGCGCTTCCGGCGATGGTGGAGTAGCGGGATTCAACGCCGGACTTCTTCGCATTCTCTTGGGCCACTTCCAGAACACTGGCCCAGTCGAGCGCCACAATTTCGGCATCCGGGTTGTGGCGGGCGATGTCGATGCCGAACAGCCCGTGGCCGGCGGCGATATCCAGCACGCGGCATTTCCCGCCCTTATGCGCCCCCACCAGCAGGGAGATGCGTTCCGACGGCATCATCATCATCGGCGCCATGGAGCGGGCAAATTCCACCCAAATCGGATTCTCGACGCCCACCGTGCCCTCATCGCCCATCATCGTGCCGCCCTTGCGCACCGCGCCCGTAAGGTCATCGAAGGCCTTGAGCATTTCGGGCGCGTCCAGGAAGCTTGCGGCACTGCCCATGTAAGCAGGCGAGCGGCGATCGAGAAACAGGGCCGAATCCGGAGCCAGTCCGTAATGAGGTTCATTCTTGGTGAGGAAACCCATCACCGTGAGAAAATCGCAAAGGATGCGAATGCCGCGCTCCGCTGCGCCCGCGCGTTGGGCAATTTGTTCCGCCGTGGTCTGCCTGTCGCCGATGGCCGTGAAGATATCGAGCTCAATGGCCGTCCTCATGGCGGCAGTCTGTTGGTAGGCGTTAAAAGTCTGGAAGAGCCGCGCGGGGTTGGGCATGGCTGCGGCCGCGGGAGGCGCTCCCGCTGATTCCACCTGCTGTTTCCTTACAACTTCGGGTGCTGTGGGTTGGCTCATCGAGAGTCCTCCTTGTGGCCACACAAGTGCTGCGCGTGGTTTGTGTTGTATTCAGTTAAATTGCGATCAAGCCCTGATCGAGAACTACAGCGCTAGACAACTCACGCCGGGACGGCCCGAGCGTTTTGAATCGTTACCTTCGGATGGAACGGGTAAACCCTGCTTGCGAAGCAACAAAACGTGTTCTTCCATACCCCAGCGGGCCTTGTAAAGGCAGTCCTCAATGGAGTTGCCTACCCCGGTAAAACCCTCCAGGTCAGGAGAATAAAACCCAAAGAAATTGGGGTCCTCGGTCGCTTCGATCACCAGAGAGTATTTCAAGTTAATCATTAAAGCGTCAGCCTTGTACTTTGGTCAACAACTCCACAAATTTCTGCTCGCGGACCTTCGGGTCAACGCCCATGTGCTTTTCCATGACCTGTGTAGTGTTCATGGAGCAGAACTTGGGGCCGCACATGGAGCAGAACGCCGCTTCCTTGTAATAGTCGTCATTAAGCGTTTCATCGTGCATGGAGCGCGCCGTTTCCGGATCGAGGGAAAGCTGGAATTGCTTGTTCCAATCGAAGAGGAAGCGCGCGTAACTGAGAGCGTCATCGCGATCGCGAGCCCCGGGGCGGTGCCGGGCCACATCCGCGGCATGGGCGGCAATCTTGTAAGCGATGATGCCCTGGCGCACATCGTCCTTGTTGGGCAAACCCAGATGTTCCTTGGGGGTCACGTAGCAGAGCATGGCCGCCCCGTGCCAGCCGATCATGGCGGCGCCAATCGCCGAAGTGATGTGGTCGTAACCCGGAGCGATGTCCGTAACCAGCGGTCCCAGCGTGTAGAAAGGCGCTTCCGAGCAAAGCTCCTTTTCCTTGTCCACCTGGAGTTTGATCTGATCCAGGGGAATGTGGCCGGGCCCTTCGATCATGACTTGCACATCGTATTCCCAGGCTTTGCGGGTGAGCTCGCCGAGGGTCTTCAGTTCCGCGAATTGGGCTTCGTCGCTCGCGTCGGCGAGGCAGCCGGGCCGCAGGCCGTCGCCGAGCGAGAAGGAGACATCATATTTCTGGAAGATTTTGCAAATGTCCTCGAAGTGCGTGTAGAGAAAATTCTCCTGGTTGTTTTCCACGCTCCACTGCGCCATGATGGCGCCGCCGCGGCTGACGATTCCGGTAATGCGCTTGCGCGTCAGGGGAATGTGCGCGCGCAGCACGCCGGCGTGAATGGTCATGTAATCCACGCCCTGCGCGGCCTGTTCTTCAATAACTTCCAGCATGATTTCAGCGGTAAGTTCGCGCACCTTGCTAACCCGGGCGAGGGCCTCGTAAATCGGCACGGTGCCGATGGGTACGGGGCTGGCGCGCAGAATTGCCTCGCGAATTTCGTGAATGTCGCCTCCGGTGGATAGATCCATCACCGTGTCCGCGCCATAGTGAACAGAGGTGTGCAGCTTTTCCAGCTCCTGACCGATGTTGGAAGCGGCGGAGGAATTGCCGATGTTGGAGTTGATTTTGCACTTCGCGGCGACGCCGATCGCCATGGGTTCAAGCTCCACGTGGCGGATGTTGGCGGGAATGATCATGCGGCCGATCGCGACTTCCTCCCGCACGGTTTCCGCCGGCAGGCTCTCGCGCTTCGCGATATATTCCATCTCTTCTGTGATGATACCCTGACGAGCGTAATGCATTTGCGTCACGATGGGACCGGTGCGCTTCTCAACCCACGGGGCACGAATCGGAGACGACATAAGGCAACCTCACTCTCTACTCTCTGGCGAATTAACCCTGAAAAATTAGTGTACAACCACCCCGCCGCTTCCGCAAGTTGGGGCTTGGGGAGTTGTAGGTGGTAAGTCGTAGGTGGTAGGTGGTGGGTGCAGGTCGGGTCACCTCGCTCGCCCCGAGGAGGCTGTCTCAGACTAGAGTTCTGAGAAAGCCTCCCTGGGAAGAGGGCTGTGAGCCTGGCATTGGCGGGGGCACCCGGCGGGGATTCCCAGAGCATTGCAAATTTCAGATATCTCAGATTTCAAATTCCCGATGCTGACCCGGGCTTATTCGTGCCGCAAGGCCACGATGGGGTCGAGGCGGGAAGCCTTCATGGCGGGCCACATGCCAAAGAACAGGCCAATGCTGACAGAAGCGGTGAAACCCAGGACCACCGCCCAGAGGGGGACGGTGGAGGGCAGCACGGGCATCAGGGTACGGATCAAATAGCTGAGGAGCACGCCGAGAAGGATTCCTATCGTCCCGCCGGCGCCGGTGAGGGCCATGGCTTCAAGCAGGAATTGCCAGGTGATGTCNNACCGACACCAGCATGATGTTCATGACCCCAATGCCCCCCACCAGGAGACCGATGGAGGATATAGCCACCATCACCAGCGCCACCATGCTCATGATGTCGCGAAATTGATTGATGACGGATTCGGCGGTGGCGATGCCAAAACTATTGGGGGCCGAGGGTTTGTCGCCGCGCAACCGCCGCAGCAGGGCGGTAACTTCATCCTTGGCCTCGTCGATCTTTCCCGGAAAGGCGACGGCCGTGATGAGGTTCTCTTTGGCGTTAGGGTAGATCTTGCGATAGGTGAAGTAAGGAACGTAGATGACCCCGTCACTGCTGGTATCACCCGGGAAGGATTTGCGCTTGCCCATGGCCCCGATGACTTCGAAGGGATGGCCGTCCACCTGAATAACCTTGCCGATGGGATCCTGGCCCTCAAAGAAGCGGGTCACGACGTCGTTGCCAATCACTGCCACATCCCGGCGGTGCATATCATCAAAGTCGCTATAGAGGCGTCCGTCCATAAGGTTGGCATTGACGTTGCGGACATGCTCCGGCGTGGCGCCACGGAAGATTGTTTCGACCATTTCCAGTCCCTTGTACTTGG
Organism: Acidobacteriota bacterium; assembly: GCA_003165615.1. Next base: position 26,579 of record PLWR01000389.1, read on the forward strand.
CCACCGCCGGGGGGCCTTCGATAATAGCTTCTATCCCCACTGCTTCCACCGCAGGACACTGTTCTTTGATGACCATGGCCTGCTCATAAGTCAGGGGCTTGCGCAACCGCTCCTCACGTGTAAGATGAAAGGAGATTCCCGGTTCAAATTTGAAGATAAAGAGGGAGCGCGTTCCAAAACCTTCGGCTGCATCCACGATCTGCTGGTCGAGGCCTTTAATAATGGCGGCCACGCTGATGATGGTCAGGGTGCCAATCAACACCCCGAGTATGGTGAGGAAAGAGCGAAACTTGTGCCCGCGCAGCGTATCGAGGGCGAGCAGAAGGTTTTCCCGGATGTGGTGGAAGCGCTCTTTCGCCATGCTCAATTCTCCGTGCGCAAAGCCTCAATCGGGTCCAGCTTGGCGGCCTGACTGGCAGGATAAATTCCAAAGAAGAGCCCCACGCTGACCGAAAGCATCAGCCCCACCACCACCGCGCTCATGGGGATCGACGAATTAAAGAAGCCGGGTCCCACAAGGAGGTTGACGGCCTCGCTGACCATCAGTGCCAGCAGGACCCCCAGGCCTCCACCGAGACCGGCCATCACACTGGACTCAATCACAAACTGCGCCAGAATATCGCGCCGGCGAGCACCCAGCGATCTGCGGATGCCGATCTCATGCGTGCGCTCGGTGACGCTGGCCAGCATGATGTTCATGATAACGATGCCGCCCACCACCATGAACACGGCCACGATGCCGATCGTCACCCCAAATACCGCGCCGGTGATTTGGTGCCAGGTTTCCATGATGGTATCGGACGCGTTGATGCCAAACGTATCGTCTTCACGGTAAGGAATGTGGCGGCGGGCGCGAAGCAACGCGCGCGTCTGATCCTCCAGCACCATCATCTGTTCCGCATCCCAGGCCTGAACATTGAGTTGCAGCGACGGCCTTGGCACATAAAACTTCCGGTAGGTGGTAAGGGGGATCTGGACGAAATTATCCTGGCTCTCTCCAAAGGTGGTGCCGATTTTCTCCGCCACTCCCACAACGCGAAAGGGAATGCCGTTGACCATGATTTCCTTGTTGAGGGGATCGATGTTGGGGAAGAAGGCATCCACCAGATCCTGCCCGATAAAGCACACCATGGACTCATGCTGGTAATCGGGTTCGTTAATGTAGCGGCCGCTCGCCACCTTTTGCTCACCGATGTCAATCATGTTGGGGGTGACGCCGGCGATATCCAAGTCGTAAACAGAGTGGCTCTGGGAGCGCGCAGAAGTGTTGATGTTCTGGGTTTCCGCTTCCGCGCCGATATTCCTGTAATTCTTCAGATTGTCCCGGAGGTATTCAAATTCCTCGATAAGAATCTGCTTGTTCCGCCGCCGGGCCTTCAGGTGGTCTTCGTAGCTCTGCGCCCACTGATATTTATGAACGATAAAGACATTCGCACCGAGATTGGCGATGTGTTCGGCAATGTAAAGGTTCATGCCATTGATCAGTGACATGACAATGATGAGCGTGGTGGTGGCAATCACCACCCCCAGAAGGGTCAGGAAGGAGCGCAGCTTGTGGGCGCGCAAGGCTTCCAGGGCGACCCAGAAGGCTTCGCGAAACGTCACCCAGGCGCCCGAGCCCGCCTTGGAACGGGTGCGAAGCGCGTGCGGAACCGATGCGGTTTGGCCGATGGATGCCATAGTTCAGTGACAAGTAACGAGTGACGAGTGACGAGCAAGCGGGCAGGTTGGGAGGTGAGCAGATAGGCGGCCAGAGAAGTCGCAAATTTCCACCTGCCTCCTGCCCATCGGCGTTTCTTGTTGCTTGTCACTCGTCACTTGTCACTCGTCACTGATCTTCTCGTCGCGCTCGATGCGGCCGTCGCGAACGTGAATGATGCGATGGGCATGGGCAGCGATGTCGTGCTCGTGGGTTACCAGCAGGATGGTGTTGCCGGCTTCGTGAAGCCGGGCGAACAGGCCCATAATATCTTCGCCTGTGGCGGAGTCGAGGTTTCCTGTGGGTTCGTCCGCCAGCATAATGGAAGGGTTGTTCACGAGGGCGCGGGCGATGGCCACGCGCTGGCGCTGGCCGCCGGAAAGCTCGTTGGGCTTGTGGTGCATGCGGTCGGCCAAGTCGACCTTGCGCAGGGCCTCCCCCGCTCTTTCCAAACGCTCTTTGGCGGGCATTCCACTGTAAATCAGGGGGAGTTCCACATTGTGCAGGGCGCTGGCGCGCGATAGCAGGTTGAAGGTCTGGAACACAAATCCGATTTCCTTGTTGCGGATGTAAGCCAACTCGTCGTCGGAGAGCTCGCTGACCACCTGTCCATTCAGCCAGTAGGTACCGCGCGTTGGCGTGTCAAGGCAGCCAATCAGATTCATCAGGGTGGACTTGCCTGACCCCGAGGGCCCCATGATGGCGACATACTCCCCCCGGTCGATAGAAAAGGAAACCCCGCTGAGGGCATGAACTTGAATGGCGGCACCCATGTCATAGGTCTTCCAAAGATCGTCCGCCTTGATGATCACGCCGTCAGGAGGCATCAGCATTTCCTGTGTCGAGGATGTGACCGCTCGCGTTGCCATGTTGGTTTGCCCGTCCTAGTGCTTACGTCCAGGCGCCTGCGGCGTGCGCTTCGTGTTGATCGCCCATCTTGCATTGCATGCAGCACCACGGGGGGCAATCCAGAAAGCTCGCCGGATGCTTGCCCCCCTTTAAGATCCCTGCTGCGGAGCCGTGGTCACCGGGGTGTTATCAATCCGCACCTTGGTGTTATTCTTCAAAGTGCGTAAAACGCTGAAGCTGCCCGTCACAATGGCGTCGCCGGGTTGGACGCCCTTCAGGATTTCGATGTCGGTCGAACCCATGATGCCGCTATCAACCTGAATGAAAGTGGCGCGGCCGTTTCGTATCACAAAAATTCCCTGCAATTCTTCCTTCCCCTTCTCCTTGTCCTTGGTGGAGACGGTTACATCGTTTCCCGCCCCTCCCTTGGCCGTTTCGTCTTTCTCCTCGAGTTCGCGGCGCATCCGCACGGTTACCGCTTGGATTGGGACCGTCACGGTATTCTGTCGAGTCGCCGTGGTGATTTTCGCCGTTGCGGATAACCCCTGCCGGAGGCCGGGGGGCGGGTCATCGATGGTGACGACAACTTTGAAGTCTTTGGCCTCGTCGGCGCTGGTGGTGGTGGAACCGGTGGTGGTGCCGGTATCACGCCCCACGGCGCTTTCGCCGATTTGGGTCACATGGCCTTTGAAGGTCTTATTGGGGTAGGCATCAATCAGCACGTCGGCTGATTGCCCTAATTTCACGTTGGGGATGTCGGTCTCATCCACCTTGACTTCCACCGTCATGATCGAAAGGTTGGAGACCTGATAGAGCAGGCTTCCGACCGCGTTTTGAATTCCAGGGACAACATTCTCCCCAATATGGACAGGGAGCGAAGTCACGATTCCGTCCAAGGGAGAGGCGTAGACCGTCTGGTCAAGCTGATTCTTGGAAACGAGCAGTTGAGCCTGGCTCTGGGACACCCGCGCCCGCGATGAGTCACGATTGAACAACGCCTGCTGGTATTGGGCCTTGGCTTGGCCCACCCGCGCCTCGGAAGAATCTTTGCCTGTCTGGGCGACCCGGTAGTCGCTGAGCCGCTGATCAAAGTCCTGCTGGGAAAGCAACTGGGCCTTGAAGAGCTCCTGGCCCCGTTTGAAATTCTCCGTGGCTTGATTCAGCCTGGCGACGGCCGTTGCCAGGTCCGCCTGCGATGTGTCGAGCGCGGCCTTGGACGAGAGGACATTGGCGTCCTGCGCCGACACATCGGCCTGGGAGGTCTTGACGGCTGCCTGCTGGGCCTCCACGCCGGCTGCTTGCTGGACGTCCTCCGTATGCATCAGCAACTGGCCCTTGGTGACGTGGTCGCCTTCCTTCACCAGGATTTCGGTGATTCTCCCATAGGAATTGGCATTGATGTTGGCCTGATTCTGCTCCACGGGCTTGATCTCACCGTTGGCGGTTACAATCTGGGTCAAATCCTGCCGCTGGACTTTGCCGGTTTGGACCGTCACCACTCCCCGTCGGCTCCACACGACCCCACCCACAGCCAAGCCGACGAAGGCCACCATGGCCACGATAGCAAGCGTAACTTTCTTCCACTTTTTCATTCCCGTACCATTGTCTTGCCCAATTGAAACCGGCGCCGCTCGGTCCACCCACGTGGGGCCATCATTTTTCCCCAATTCCAACACTTTAATTTCCGCCATGGCGGGCTCCTCTTGCTTCTAGGCCTTGCGCAAACGCGTATGTTTCTCCACCAACGGAAGGCTGCTGCTGTGTGCCCGCAGACTGGCCCTCCTTCGGCTTGGGTGCGCGCATGCTTACCGGCTCTCTTTGCCTATACGCTGTTTGAACCTCGAAAGTTTCGTCAAAAACTCGACCGTCGATGAGGCATACAGCGAGGTCAGCTTAGGGGACTGGGGGGACTTGTTTGGCCCCAGCTTGGCTTTCTTACCAAAGTTCAGGGCGCCGTAGCATAGCCATGACAACCTATGATAAAGCGTCAAAGCCCCTTAAATCCCCTTTATATTAGCGCCTTCCTGTCCTACGAAAAACAATATTTTTGCCGGATGCAGGCTCCCAGATGCAGCAGCCTTGTCACGGCGACATTGTGTCGGTCGGGCCTTTCTCCTTGCAATCGCTCCTGGCATGAGTCAATGTCACGAGGGGAAGCATACCCCCTTATATAAGACGCACGATTCAGTTTAGAGTTTTCCTGTGGCTCAAGGGTTTTCCGCGTCCCTGAATTTGTCTGGAGGCAGGCCACCTTTGCCCTTGGTGAAGCATCCAACCGCATCGCTGGGTTTAGGTGTAATATCGCACACGCGAACCCCGCGGGTCCTTGCCGCTAACCAGTTTTGGGGGACAGCTCCTTTGCTTGGCAGAAGAATCGTGGGGCTGCCAGGCAAGACTGGGGACGAGAGCTTGACTTTCCAATATGGGGAAAATAGAATCGGGGGGAAAGCCGTGCCGTTTAAGGGGGGAGTAGTGTCGAATCGGGATGTACGGTTTCTGCGGCATCGGGCGATGACCCGCTGGGTGATGGGGGTACTTGCCGCGCTCACCCTCGTCATCGGCATTTCCATCCTGCACGCTTTCCCTCCCAACGATGATCAGGACAAGAACGACCAGGATACCCCCAAGAAGGTGGGCAAAGAGGAGAAGCGTCGCCAAAAGGCGCTCCGGCAGGAAATGGAGACGCCGTACAAGAAATGGCTGAGCGATGAAGTTCCTTACATCATCACCAGCGAAGAGCGGGCCGCTTTTAAGAAACTCGCCACTGATGACGAGCGCGAGTCGTTTATCGAAACTTTCTGGGAACGCCGCAACCCCAACCCCGGCAGTCCGGAGAACGAATTCAAAGAGGAATACTACCGTCGCATTGCTTACGCCAACGAACATTACGCCTCCGGCTTCCCGGGATGGAAATCGGATCGAGGGCGGATTTACATCATGTACGGTCCGCCGGACGAGGTTGATGATCATCCCAGCGGCGGGAATTACGAGCGCCCACCGTCGGAAGGCGGCGGCGAGACTTCCACCTATCCTTTCGAGCAGTGGCGGTACCGTTACATTGACGGCATCGGGAACAACATCATTCTGGAATTTGTCGATACCACGATGACCGGTGAGTACCATCTCACCATGGACCCCGGTGAGAAGGACGCCATGTTGCACGTGCCCGGCGTCGGCATGACCCAGGCAGAAATGATGGGCACTGCCCGGGGGCAATCCAAACAGGATCGCTTCCAAAACACCAATGGAACGACCATAGCGGGAGGGCCGGACGGCGGCCAGAACGCCAGCCAGGATGAGTTTACCCGCCTGGACCAGTACGCCAAGATCTTTATGCCCCCTCCCGTAAAATTCAAGGACCTGAAAGCCGTTGTCACCTCACGGCTTTCTGCCAATATTTTGCCTTTCGATGCGCGCACGGACTTCATCCGCGTCACCGATGAGACCGTGCTCACTCCCATCACGGTCCAGGTTGCCAATAGCGATTTACAATTTCAGAACAAAGATGGCGTGATGCACGCGGTTCTGGACATTTACGGGGAAATCACGAGTCTGGGTGGCCACATCGTCAACACCTTTGAGAAGAGCCTGGTGATCGATGTGCCCGAGCACGAATTGCAGATTGTCCAGGGCCGCAAGTCAATTTATCAGGAATCCATACCGCTCAAGCCGGCGCGTTACAAGTTGAGCCTTGTGCTGAAGGACGATTTGAACGGCCACATGGGGTCGGAAGAACTCGGCATCATCGTGCCCAATTACGGTGAGGATAAGCTTTCCAATAGTTCCCTCATCCTCGCTGACCAGATCCAGCCGATCGCGACCAGCCAGGTGGGGTCCGGCCCGTTTGTGATTGGCGGGACGAAGGTTCGCCCCAGCGTTAACAATACGTTTACGACCGATCAAAGACTCGGGATTTACATGCAGGTGTATAATCTCGGAATCGACGATAAGACGCACAAGCCTTCGGTGGAGGTGCGCTACAAGATCGAAAAGGACGGGAAACCGCTGCTCGATCAGCCGGAGGACGCCACCAATTTGAAGAAGGCTTCGCAGCAGTTCACGGTGATCAAGACCATGGGCCTTAAAGGGCTCACTCCGGGAAAATATACTGTGCAGATTCTGGTGACCGACAACATTAAGAAACAAACCCTTAGCCCTTCGGCCACTTTTGAGGTACGCTAGGACCCGCTTTCGCGCCGGGCTCGGGCGGAAAGAGATTTTCTCAATCAAGAAAGCACGGCGGCATTCATGATGACTGCATCTTCGCGATACCGGCTTAAGGCTTTGCTGTTGGTGAGTGCGCTTTTGCTTCCCTGCCTGCACCCTTCGGAAAGTGTGGCGGCGGGGTACGGAAGCCTGGCAGGACTCGTTTCCGATGCTAAGGGTGTTCCCTTGATGGGCGCCACCGTGATGGTCATTGGACCCACGGCTTTTGCCACGGAAGGGAATGACCAGACCGTGGAGCGCATGCTCACTGACGCCCACGGCCGGTTTACGATTGCCCGGCTGCTTCCCGGCTGGTATTCCCTCAAAGTCAGTTCGCCCACGCGCTTGCCGGTGATGCGCAATGGCGTTCATGTGGAAGCCGGTGAGACCGCGGTGGCAACTTTTGTTCTCACCGACATCTTCGCGCCCATTCGTTTTCAGGTGCCCAGCAGTACCGTTTCGAGTTGGGGCGATGACTGGAAATGGGTATTGAGGACGTCTTCCACCACGCGGCCCATTCTGCGCTACCGCCAGCAACCGCACGTGAAGCAAGTTGCTTCCCAGAATGAAAAGATCCCGTTACCACGCAGCGAGCGCTTTGCCGGCGTGGTGCCGGGTTCGACGCTCCACGATCCCCTTGCCGAAGACTTTGGCATGGCGAGCGTGTTCGCTTATGACCAGCCGCTTTCCGCGGATTCCGATGTACTCGCGGCAGCGTCGTTCGCGCCACTTGGCTCCGGGTCCGGTACGCTTGGTACGGTGTTGCTGCGAAATCAACTCCAGGACTCTCCACAGCAATTCGGACTAATTTTCCATCAATTCAGCCTGGTTCCCGGACAGAGCGCCCCCCCCGGCGCTTCCTCCAATTCCTTCGCCCAAGCGCGCGGCCTGGTGGCAACTTATTCGGAAACGCGCCTGCTGACTCCCAAGGTAACCGTGACCGCGGGCATGGACCTCAGCTATCTGAGTGCAATTGACAGTGTATTTACCGCCCAACCCCACGTTAATCTGGAATACCAGGCAACGCCGCAAACGGTCCTCTCCGCCCAGTTTGGCTCCGCCCGCGGCGAGGGCTCCGGCTCCATGCTGGACCGCCTGAGTCTGCTGAATGCTTTCCCCCAGATCACCCAGCGCGACGGACACCTTGAGATGGAGCAACTGAACCACGTTGAGGTGGCCGTCAATCATCGCATGGGCAAGTCAACGCGAGTGCAGGTGGCGGCTTATCACGACGGCCTGCGCAACGCCGCGGTATTTGGATGGGGCCACTCTGCTGACGGACAGGCCTTCGCGGGAAACTCCCTTCCCAACCCTGCCGGCAACGGCATTGTGATTAACGGAGGCAATTACCAATCGGCAGGTTTTCGCGCCGTCTATGCCCGGACGTTCAGCCCGCATGTTGAAGCGCTGGCGTCTTTTTCCTCCGGCAACGCCCTCTCGGCCTATGGCTATACTTACGATGGCCCGGTCGGTTATTCGCAGTATATGCTGGTGCCGCGGCAGACGAGCGCGCTGGCCGGCAAGATCACCGCGGAAATTCCCGGCACGCACACCCGCTTCTCGACTTCCTATGAGTGGGTTCCCACCGACCGCGTGACCCTGGTCGATCCCGCCGGGCAGGGCAATCTTCAGCTCCAGCCCTACCTGGGAGTCCAGATCCGCCAGCCGATTCCCACGCCTAACTCCTGGCCCGTCCATGTTGATGCCGTGGCGGACTTCCAAAACCTCCTGTCGCAAGGCTTCGTTCCCGCCGGCCAGGGTAATCAAAAACCTGTGGTTCTGAGCTCGGGATACCATTACATCCGCGGCGGGTTCTCCGTCCAGTTCTAAAATAAACCGAACTCTCGTGCTGCCATTGAGAAAGCACATGTAGCAGACCTGTTCTGAAGGTCCGCAGCACTTTGACATGCTCGGTAACAAAAACCGCAGACCTTGGGAAACAGGTCTGCTACGCTGGCTTACCGCACCCAGTGACGCCTCAGGGTTTCGTGCTCTTGGCAAGCTTGTCTTCGATTTGTTGGATGGCCGCGTCAATCCACCATTGTTGATCCGGGCCGGCTTTGGCGCGCGCCGATTGCAACAGGGGAAGTGCGGCGGCGGATTGGCGGACCAGCGCCGCCACGGCGGCATCGCGCCGGGAATAATCCGGATCGTTCAATTGCTCGATGAATGCGGCAAGCTGCTTCTGGGAATCCACATGGATCGTTACCTCGGCCACGGCGGGCGTGGGATTGATTTGCAGGCGCTCATCGAGCCTTGCGGCTTCAAACTTATGCGGGCCATTCGCCAGCCAATCCACGGTGGTTTCCGCGCTCTCCGAGGGAGCAGTCCAATCCCCGCCGTCAACTCTCCATCTAAACCACGCGTTGCCTTTCACCGGGGTTTCGAAGTGGAGTTTGACGATCCCCGACGCCTCCACGCTGGCGCGCAAATGGGTTTGCGGCAGGGGTGGGCGGGCGTTCACAATGACGTATTCTCCCACCTCGGGTGGGCCGCGAAAGTAAGTTTCCAGGAAGGCATTTCCCTGCGGGTCGATCAGCGCATTCCTTATCGTCCGCAAATCACCAAACGGCTGACGCTGGTCCGGGGAGAACTGCGCCACGCAGAGTCCGGAAACCGCGCGGTACAACTGCCCGTGCGCGGTTATCCAATAGGTTCCCAGACGGTCCTGGACAACGGATTCAGGATTTCTGATTTCGCAGCCCGGTGGCGGCGCAAGGGCGCGCGGATTAAACCTTTCCCAGTCGGTGCCGTAGCCCCCCTCGGAGCTGGTGATGCGCCACTCCCCCGAGGGAGTGTATTCCCAGGTTTTTCCCGCGAGGTTCACGGCAAAATTACCGGCACGATCAAAAAACGCCGGGCCATCGAAAATCCCCCGTTGAGTGGCGTCGATGTCCTGCGAGTTCCACATCTGCCAGGCGTGGCCGTTGAAGTAATGAGCCTGACCGCATGGGTCGCGGAAGCCAATTCGACCATCGGGGGTGAAGGTTGGAACCGTAAAGAGATTCCCCTGGACATGGAAGTTGGCGCGGTTGGGTAATTGCGCCTGGAGAGCGGCGGAAAAGTCAGGATAAACCTCGACGTTTCCCCCCCGGGGGTTGAGGATGGTTGCCTCCCCGTGACAGCGATCGTTAAGGAGCCAGATGCGGTCCTGGGAATCCACGCCAAAGTTCCAAATATTCAGGGGATCCAATTTCCCCGGCAGGGCATGGTCCGTCCAGGTTTTTCCATCCCACTCACTGATGACCTTGTCACCGGAAAGAAAGCCCCAGAAGTGATTCTGCCGGTCGGGAACAAACACCCGCAACGGGTTAAGCGATCGAACGTTGGCAGGCGATTGGAACGAAGCCAGCAAATCCGCCGGCTTTACGGCCATGCTCCCCGTGGCCGCTGCCACCACCAGTAGTCGCCCATCGGGAAGCGCCGTTAGATTTTCCGAGCCGGGGAGGGAAAATCCGTACCTCCAATCGATATGCACCGGCTCACCCTGCCCCGCCGGGATGAACCACGGTCCCGTTCCATAGGCGCCCAGCCACAGGCCCTCGGGAGTCAGCACAAACGAGCGGCGCGGATCCATCAACGTTTGGGACCGCATGTCGAGTCCGTTGATCACACGCTTCCACTCGCCATCCTGCCGCCGCCAGAGGACGCCAAACCGGCCTTCTCCACTGCGCTCCGTTACGGGATTCAAGCCTTCCACCGAAACGAGGTAAGTTACCTTTCCTACGGGAAAGATGCTCTCAGTGAAATGGAAGGCGTTGGGGGCGGCCTCGGGAACCGCCTCGGCAATGAGCGTTTTGGTGTCAACTCTGTACAGGCAATCCCTTGCCGCTGCCACCCACATGTGGTCTGGACCGTCAGGCTCCACCGCGGAGTAGGTTTTGACGGGCGACCCGGGGATATCAGGGTGATGTTCGAATTTCTTGCCATTGAACAGCAGGAAGCCCTCGAGTGCGGGCACGCCTCCACCCGCCGGTCCGCCTGACCAAAACCAAATCCGCCCCTGCCCATCGCCGGTGGCGAAGATGGACTCAAAATTAATATAAGAGTTATTGGGACGATTGGCTTCCCATCGGTGATCGTAATCGAAGGTATAGACCGACTCAGCTTTGCCTTCCGGGGTAATACGATAGATGTGTAAGCCCCGGTCGGTAATCCAGATGTTCTTCTGGGGATCCACGAAGATGCTGGGAACCCGCGCAACGTCTCCGGAAAATTGCGCCAGCTTGCGGGAGTCAGTTCCCCGGTGCCAGGTCACGGTATCCCCACCGCGGCCGTCGCTCCAAAGACAGTAAACCATGCCATCGGACCCGCTTGCCAGGGCTACCGGCCGGGAGTTGGAAGGAACTCTGTCCACCGCGACGACACTCCACTTATCATTTTCCCAGCGGTAGAGGCTGCCGCTCATGGGGTAGCCCGCTCCCCAAATCTGGCCCGTGGAGTCCTGCACAATGCGGCCGACCATGGTCGAGTCCACATGCCAGGATTGCGCGGCGAGGCTCGGGGCGAGACAAATGACGCATAGGAGCAAGCGTTGCAATGTATGCATGGTATTCAGCACCAAACAAGAGCTTCTCTTCCCTTTCCCCCAAAGGGGCGAGTGCAATAAATTCCCATCGACTTCCGCTTCACTTCACCACGTGTAATGCGCCGTGTAAGTGACAACCTTTTCGGAATCGGGAGCCACCTGGACACGAAACTCCATGGTCTGGCTGTCAGTCTTGAGATAGGTGCTGGATTTCTGAGTAATCTCCCAATTCGTGCCGCGATAGAGGTGCTCGACCACGCGAACTTCAACCGGTTCCTTTTTGTGGTTGCGCAGTTTGATTTCGAACGACTCGTCCAGCCAGCGACTGCCCATGTCGATATGGTAGTCGGTTCGACGCCTCTCCCCTTTGATATCGAAGGCGCTGCCGGTGAAGGCGCGAATGGTCTCATCCCGCGGCGTGTGCTTAATGTCATTCTCGCCCGTGAATTCCAGTTGGCCGTCGGCGTCTTGCCGGTAGAATCGCAAGCGGCCCGCCGGCAGGGGCATGCCCAGGTGGCTCGCCTCGGAGTTCACAAACTCCCGCATCACACCCACATCATGATTTGATTCCGTACCGTATTCGCTGTTTTGCCGAATGCCCTCCATGTTCCAGCCCTGGTACTGGCTCTGGTTGATCTTCACACCGTCGTAAACGTAATACCGCTCCGACTTGATTCCGGATGCGCGCACGAATTCCACCTGCTTGGTCTCCTGATCGTGCAACGTCGTGGGGCGATGCAGTTCGTACAGGTGGTATTCTTCAAACGGCTTTTCCGAAACCTGGGGAGGAATGCCCCCGATAGTGCCCCCGATTCCGGCACCCCAGCCTCCGAAAATTCGCCCAAAAGCATCCATCTGCCCGTTCTGCGGTTGAAGCTTGTTGACATCCCCTGCCATCAGCTTGATCCGGGCATTCTCGAATGACTTGCCCGCCTGATTGTGGATGGTCACCCAGCCAATTATTTCGAGCACATCACCTTCCTCAGGCGCGATCAGGTTGTAATCCGCTTGCCAGTTCATTCCCCAGGTCACGTAGCTGAACTCCGCGTCCATGTTGCCGGGCTTGTCGGTCTCAAGAGTCCAGTCGAGCGTGGGCTTTAGGATGGTGTCGTCGGCAAGGGCAGGGAAGAGCGGCTTGCCGGGAACCCCAAAGCGCACCTTGCCGCCGACGTCGATGATGGGCTCCTGAACGGTGGGCGGGTACTGTCCCTGATAATAGGGATTGCCGTAAGGAGAGTAGAGCTGGGGCGGAACGTACTTGCTGCGGATGATCTTGCCCTGAACAATTTCCGTCTTGTCGCCTTGCTGCACAAGGAAGTCAAGGGTCTTGCCCTCATAGAGGGAAAGGAGCAATTGTTCGGACACGGGGTCGGCGCGGTAATTCTGCTCCAGAATTTGCAGGTTCCGCGCTCCAGTGGGGTCCCGGAGAATCACCGAGTTCGGCTCCAAATAAGCCGTCGTATCGGTGAACTTGACGCGATTCTCGCCGGGCTTCAGGTCAAGGGGAATCAGCAATCGAACCACGGCGAAGTTCTGGTTGT